>JBAUHD010000396.1:0-5982 GCA_049680085.1 Acidobacteriaceae bacterium | reverse complement strand
GGGATGACATCGCGCGGGGGGCGCGGCGGATGATGTCGTCATGGGCAAGTCAACAGATTTCGGGAGATTCCGTACGATGACCGAGCTTACGGCTCGGAGACGGGTTCAGGGGCGGTGAGGGTGTGGGCGCCCTGAGCGCTGCTTTCCTTTGTGACTTTCCGGAAAGAGACCTGATCGACGCGCGCCCAGATAATCCCGGTGGGGACGACGCAAAGAAAGGTGACGATGAGCAGCACGGCGGAGCAGCCGAGGGCCGGCTCCCATGCCGCTCCGAAAAGCTGCTGCAGGGCCAGGGTCAGCCCCGCGATTTGCGTGAACCATCCGACTACTGGCAACTGAAAAAGGCTTACAACCATACCCGCCGCCATCAGGACGATGCACTGCGCCAAGGTCAGAGAGTGCAATTGCGGCGAATCCACAAACGCGCGAATGCTGACGAGATAGGCGAAGGTGATGAGCCCCCACATGAGAAGCGACAGGAGCAGAGCGGAGAAGACGTCGCGGACGGAGGCCAGCATGTCGAGGCCGTCGCGGAAAGTCGTGATTTTGGCGGCGACGGAAGCGGCGAGGCTTTCTGAAAATTTGCCGAAAACCCTTTCGGCGATTGCCGCGATGGCCTTGCCTCTCATTCTCACGGCTGTGGCTAAGATGGCTACTCCCGCAGTACCCGCGAGGCCGAACTCTGCAAGAAGCGTCAGTTTTTCGTGTTCCGGCAAGGTGGCGCGGCCGGGCGCGAAGATGAGGACGGTGGAAAAGAGCAGGGCCATGGTTCCGAGATCGAACATGCGCTCAACCACGTAGACGGCAACCTGCGAGCTGAGCGGCAGCCTGAGGCGGCGGGCCACCAGATACGGGCGCATGAGGTCGGCGGCACGTCCGACGAGGGCGACTCCGGTATAACCGATGATTTGCGCGCCGAGCACATGGAACCAGGCACGGCTGAAGAGCGGGATTTTGGCGGTGGGCTTGAGAAACAACACCCAGCGGACGGCCCGAACCACGTAACCGAGCGAGATAAGCAGGACCCCGAGGCCGATCATGCGCCAGTCGGCGAGCTTAAGCTGCTCGGCGAAGACTCCCCAGTTGAAGCGGATATGATGGCGCGCATAGAGCGCCAGCGCCACCAGCGCGGCGGCCAGAACGAGATACAGTATCCAGGTTTTTTTCCTCACGCCGTTGGCTCCATCTCTATTTCGTGGCGACCTGGGTGAGCGCGCGGGCGCGGCGGGCAGCGACACGGCGGTTGAATTCGTGGATAACGCGGGCAACGTAGAGGCGCGTTTCGGGGTAGGGCGGGATGCCGTGCCAGCGGTCCACGGCGGCGGGGCCGGCGTTGTAGGCGGCGAGCGCGAGGGCCAGATTTTCGTGATAGCGCTTGAGCAGGCTGTCGAGATAGGCGGTGCCCCCGCGGATATTTTCGCCGGGCGCGAAGGCGTCGTTGACTCCCAGTTTTGCGGCGGTGCCGGGCATGAGTTGCATGAGGCCCTGGGCTCCGGCGCGGCTTACAGCGCGCGGGTGGCCGGCGCTTTCTTCGCGAACCACGCTGGCGAGCAGGTCGGCATTGAGGTCGTGCACCTGGCCGGCGGCGGCGAGAAGCTGGTGAAGTTCGGCGGGGGTGAGGCTGGGTTCCGCTTTCTGCGAGGGCTTTTCCGGCGTCGCAGGCTCTGGCAGCTTGACGAATTCGCTGGAGGCGATCTGGCTGGGGGCGACTTCGATGAAGTTTTTGCCGGCGCTATCCATATATAAGCGCACGCGGCTGCCGAGCGGAACTCCAGCGGAGGCGCGGTGGTCGCAGATCAGGGCGTATCCGTTGGTGAGGGTGACGCGCTCCGCGGCGCGGGCACTGGCCGGCGCGAGGACGGCTGCCGACAGCAGCGCGACGGCGATCCATGCCACCTTGCCGGAATTTGCCCGCATCTGGCCCACTTTATCATTCCTCTTCAACGCGCGATCTCTCCTACAGACTGGACGACGCTGGGCTCGACTCCGCTCTCGATAATGCTTTCCAGGATGAGGGCGACGCCGTCCTGATCGTTGCTGGCGGCGGTGCGCCAGCCGCGCTTGCGGGCCAGTTGGAGCAGCTCGGGCGCGGCGTTGGCCATGACCACGGGCTGGCCGGCGAACTCCAGCATTTCGAGGTCGTTGAAGTTGTCACCGATGGCCATGATCTCTTCGGGCGCAATGCCCTGCGACTCGGAGAGACGCCGGAGCGCCACGCCTTTGGAACAGCCAGGCGGCAGGATATCGAGAATGGCAAGACCGCGGGCGGGGTACTCGGTGCGATGAACTTCAATTTTTCCGGAGATATCGCTGGCCTCAAGCCACTGCTGGGCGTGGCGCATGTCGGAGACGGTTCCGCAGACCATGCCCTGCACGGGCGGCTCGCCGGAGTCGAAAGCGCGTTCGAGCGGGCGAATCTCCTGGATCCATGGGCGGTTGGCTTCGACCCACGCGGCGATTCGGGCATGGAGCTGCGGGAGCGACTCAAGGACGAGTTCGCCGGGGCCTTCGCGGTCGAAGGTAAAAAGGGTGGTTCCACCGAAGCGGCGGAGAAGCGGGCAGAGGTCGCGGGCGGTCTCCACCGGGAGAAAGAAGCGATCGATGGGCTCTCCGCCGAGGGTGCGGGTCACGGTTCCGTTCGATGTGATCAAGACCGTGCTGGGCCTCAGACCAATGGGCTGGATGAGCGGCGTAGTGTAAGCCTGACGGCGGCCAGTGGCGATGACCACCTGGAGGCCGGAGGACTCGGCTTCGAGCAGCGCGCGGCAGTTGCGTGCGCTGATGGTGGGGCTGATCTCTGACGCGGCAGTGGGGAGTAGAGTGCCGTCGATGTCGATGGCGATCAGTTTTGGCGGAAAGGCCATTCCCTTAGTGTAATCAAGCCATGTCTCCAGCGCAGAAAAGGGCGGCGCGCGCCGGCTGGCGGGCATTTTGCGATTCAAATATGAAACGCAGCGACGCCAGGCGTACCGGGTTGCGGGACGACCCGAGTTCCAAGCCGTTGACTCATTCGTCCACCCCGCGAACAATGCAACTGTGCCGAATATCCAGGATGGGAAACTCATGAAACTGAATTTCTACCGTAAGTTTGCGGTGCTCGCCGCGGCCATCGTGTTCCCGCTTATGCTCGCAGCCCAGCCGGCAGGAGCACGATCGCAGCAATTCACGGTGACGGCGGACACCAGCGCCCAGGGCATTGCGATTCCGCCGGACTTCGTTGGCCTGAGCTTTGAAACTGCGGACACACTGCCGAAGAGCGATGGGACCTATCCTTATTTCCGCGTATCGAACCGCGATCTTATTCAGCTTTTCCATACTCTCGGAATCAGGAGTCTGCGCATTGGCGGCAATACCTCCGACCGTCCCGGCGTGGCGGTTCCGGACGCGCGCGACATCGACCATCTGTTTGCTTTCGCCAAGGCGGCGGATGCAAAGGTGATCTACACGCTGCGGCTGCGCGACAGCAGCCCGGAGAGAGACGCGCCGATTGCGAAGTATCTGGAGGATCACTACGCTGCGGAGCTTTCCTGCCTGGTGGTTGGCAATGAGCCGGACATTTATGAAAAGCAGTACCCGCGCTATCGCGAGGATCTTCGCCGTTATCTGGCAGCGATTTTTGCGCCCGGCATTGCGCCCAACGCGAAGATTTGCGGGCCGAGCACGGCGGGTCACCCGGAGTGGTCGGATCATTTCGTCTCCGACTTCGGTCCTGACGGGCACGTCCTCTGGATTACGCAACACTCCTATCCGGGCGGCAACGGGAAGACTGTAACGGATGCGGCGGCGCAGCGCGAGCGCATACTGTCGCCGCAGTTTACCCAGCACTATGCGCAACTGGCGGACGGGTTTGTTCCCGCCGTGGAAGCCGCGCATATGCGGTACCGGATTGAGGAGACGAACAGCTTCTACAATGGCGGCGCAAAAGATGTCAGCAATACCTTTGCCTCGTCCTTATGGGCTTTGAAGTACCTCTACTGGTGGGCGGCGCGCCACGCGCAGGGAGTGAATTTCCATACTGGAGATTTTGTCGCAGCGGGCCCGGTGCAGACCATCTGCTGGTACGGAATTTTTCATACGCTGCCTGGCGGCGGATATGAGATACGCCCCATCGCCTATGCCATGAAAGCATTTGACCTCGGCGGACATGGAACGCTGCTGCCGGTGACGGGGCTGCCCGCGGAGAGTGATGTGAACGCCTAGGCGGTGGCCGACCGCGCCTCCCGTACTCTCTACTTCACGCTGGTCAACAGCGGGCATGAGCGTGCCACCGTCACGCTGAATCCAGCAAAGAAATATAGCAGGGCTGAATCCATGCCGCTGGAGGCTCCGAATCTTGCCGCGACCACCGGCGTTACGCTGGGTGGTTCCGGAATCAGCGGGGCTGGCGAATGGAAGGGCAAGTGGTCGCGCCAGAGACTGGATCATGGTCATCTGACCGTCGTGCTTCCGCCGGAATCCGCTTTGCTGTTGAAACTCCCGCTTTCGCAATGAGGCGTTCGATGATCCGTCTGGTTCCACTTCGGTCACCTCGCGGCGGCTCGGTGACGAGTGAATTGCCGCCAGGAAAGGATGGGCGTGAAGCGCTGGATTGAGAATTTCACAATGTGAATTGCTGAAGCCGCCGCGCGTTGTTACCATGAGTCGAGAATCAGGAGCCCAGACTTATTCCGATGAAGGTACGCCGATCCAGCTCTGCGCCGGTGGGAGTTCTCACCAAGGTGCTCTCCATTTTTGACTTGCTGGATCGTTCGCCTGATGGCCTTCAGCTCCGTTCCATCGCAGAACAGACCAAGCTGAACAAGAGCACCGCGTACCGGTTTCTGGCGCATCTGGAAAAGGACGGGTACCTGGTGCGGGAGGGCAGCGGGGCGTACCTGCTGGGACCGCGGCTGGTGCATCTGGGCTCCGGGAGCACGTATCAGTCGACGATCCGCAGGATCAGCCGGCCCATTCTTGAAGAGCTGTGGCACGAAAGCGGGGAGACGGTGAATCTGGGCGTGCTGACCGGGCGGGATGTCCTCTATCTGGACGTGCTGGAGAGCGCGCACGATTTTCGTCTTGTCTCAAAGATTGGGATGAGGCGGCCTGTGCATTGCACGGGGCTGGGCAAAGCGATTCTGGCGTGGCAACCGGCCAGGTTTCGCGAGGAGCTGCTGGCCAACACGAAACTTGAAAGACTCACGACTCACACCATTCTGCGGTCCGCGGAAATGGTTGCGGAACTCGGACGCATTCGGCGTATGGGGTATGCGGTCGATAATGAAGAGGCGGAGCTGGGCGCGCGCTGCGTTGCCGCTCCGGTGTTCGACTCCTCGGGCTTGATCGTGGCGGGAGTCAGCGTTTCCGGCCCGGTGATCCGGATGTCGCGCAGCCGCACGGCGGAGGCTGCGAAAGCAGTACAGCGCGCGGCGCTTAAAATTTCGCGGCATCTGGGCTACTCCGCATCCACCGCGGTTCGCTCCTGAATTTTGGGTCGGGCGCGCTCCGCACAGAAAGAAGACTCTCGTTGCGAATTTCCCTCTTCGTCGCCTGCTATAACGACACGCTGTTTCCGGAGACCGGCAAGAGCGTGGTCCGGCTGCTGGAGCGGCTCGGGCATCAAGTTGAGTTTCCGTTTGAGCAGACCTGCTGCGGCCAGATGCACTACAACACCGGCTACCAGCCGGAAGCCATGCCGCTGCTGCGCCGCTTCGTCGAGGTTTTCAAAAACTCGGAAGCCGTGTGCATTCCGTCTTCTTCCTGCGTGGCGATGATCCGCGACCACTACGTCAAAATGGCCGAGGCCGCGGGAGACGCAGCGCTGATGCGGGACGTGGAAGACCTGCTGCCGCGCGTTCTGGAGCTGTCGGAACTGCTGGTACACAAGCTTGGCGTGGAAGACGTGGGCGCGTATTATCCGCACCGCGTTACCTACCATGCGAGCTGCCACTCGTTGCGGAGCCTGCATCTGGGCGATCTGCCGATGCGGCTGCTGCGGAAGGT
>JBAUHD010000395.1:0-5849 GCA_049680085.1 Acidobacteriaceae bacterium | reverse complement strand
TTCCATGCTTGAAACGCGCGGCGATAATTGGTGCCCGTGGTCCCGGGCATAAAGCTGGTTGTATCGATGCGCTCCAGCGGCACGCCGGCCTGCTGGTAGCGGCGCATCTGATGGTCGCTATAGAGATCGGCGGCGCGCCAGAAACTCATTTCCGGAACGTCGCCGGGGCGCGGGTCTCCGCAGTAGAGCGAGTCGAAGACGTTGAGCCAGCGAAGGTCAATCGGATCCTTGAAAGGGAAAGGGTAGTAGGTGGAATCCATGACGCCGCCGAAGCCGTTGAAGGCTTCGAGCACCACGCCGGGGTTTTTGCGGCGGAAATTCGCCAGCGCATCCCGCAGCGCGTCTGAATTGCGCTCGATGATTTCCTGCTTCGTTAACGTCGCTTCCTCATGTGGAGTTGCCGCTGTCATGTCCGCGAAATCGAAGAGGAACATGCGGATTCCGTGGTCGTGCCAATACTGCAACGTGTTCATGAAGTCCGGCAGAAAGCCGCCTTCGAACATCGACATGGCGGTGCCCTGCTTGTTGAGCGAGTCGCGCCACTGCGGCGCGGCCTTGAGATGGACGAGCGTGTTGGTGCTGAACCACAGGCCGGGCAGGATGCCGTTTTCCTCGCACTTTTTGATCCAGGGTTCCGGGCCGTTCGGCCAGTTGGGTTTTTTCCAAGTGCGGTAGGCGCCGTCAGGGTCGAACCAGAAGGCGTCCATCACGTAGTAGTCGAAGCGCGCACCGTGTTTCTTCAGCCGCAGCACCTGGTCCAACTCACGCATGGTGAGCGCCTGCGTGAGGGGCACGTGATCGGAAAGCTCGTCGTAAGCCGACCAGTTGTCGTACACGGAAATGGGGTCGGGAATGGTAGGCGATCCGAGGACGGCACGGGAATATTGCTGCTGCCCCGAAGCGGCGAGGGTTCCGGACACAAGGGCGGCGACGGCAATTGTCGCCAGCAGGTGTTTTGCTCTACTCATTGGCTTTGACTCCCATTCCGGCATAATCCGGCTCGCCCATCGCGCGGCGCAGGGCCAGCCCCAATTCGGTTGGACCGGCGAAACCCTTCCACTGAGCCGCGATTTTGCCGTCGGGAGCAAACAGGGTTATGGTCCCTGCGTCGGCGTTGTCGCTCATGCGAAGATGGCCGAGATTGCGTACATTCTTCAAACCGAAATCGCTCCACGCATTGCGGAAAGCCGGAGTCTGAAAAAGGTGGATGTCCGGCGTGGTCAGCGTAAGGTCCGTTTGCAGCCCTTGTGGATGATATTGCTGACTGAAGCTCTTCAGCACCGTGAGCTGCCTGAGCGCCGCGTCATCCAGCAGTCCCAGCGCGTTCAGCGAGACCGGCACAACGCACTTGAGACGCCATCCGCTGCCCGCACCCTTGAACTTGTTCCGCGCCGCAAGCGGCCAGCGCTGGAGAGGTTGTTGCCGGTAGCTGCTTCCATTCTCCTGATTCGCGCCGCTTTGCATTTCGGCCAGACTGCTGAAACGCTTTGCGCCGTATCGCCATTCCGGGATTCCGGAACCGAAGTAGCGGTAGTGATTTTGCGCGAGGGATAATTCGGTGTTGCTGTCGAGCATCCACGCGGAGGTTGAGTAGACGGTGTTGTTGCGGAAGACTGCCGTTCCGGCCTTGATCGCCGCTTCGTTGAGAAGCGCGGGAAAATTCTCGTAAGGGTTCCAATAAACGGTGTTGTTTTCTATCGTGAGGCCGTCGATGGAGCCTCCATTCCACGTGAGCAGGAAAATCGCGCCCTGATATTTCGCCATGCGCGGGCTGCGGCCATTGTTGATGCAGAGATTCCCGCGGACAACACTTTCGCGAGTGACAAATCCCGCGCCGAACACAGCGACGCAGTAGCCTTGGGTGTCGTGCCCGTAATTATCGATAACGAAATTCTTCGTGTTGCCGTAATCGATGTCGTACGCGCCGCCGTCCACGCCGGGGCTGTCGGTAAGGTAAGCTTCATTGTTCTGGACCGTGCAGTCGTCGCACATCCAGGTCCAGATGGCGTTGGGTGTGCCAATGGTCTGCGTGCTCTGCATGCCGGTGTTCCATGCCACACTGGATTCAATCACGCCCTTGCGGATACGGAAGAGCACGATTCCGTCGCCCTGCACATCGTGCACGGTGGAGTTGCGAATTACGGCGTGGATGCTCCAGTCGCTCTCGGGCGGATAGCCGAGGTCCCCGCCGCCCACCACGATGCCGACCCACTGATTGGTGTTCCAGGCGGTCACGTTGTCCACCAGCACGCCGTCAAAGTGCTGATTCGCGCTGCCTGGCGAGATGGCGATTAGCCCGCTTTCCTTGTGCTTCATCTCGCCGCCGAAAACATCGTGGACGGCGAGGTTGGTGAGATGGATATGGTGCAGAACGCCCTTGTCCCCGCTGATGAAGATGCCGTTGACTGTGCCGCCGGAAATGTCGAGCGAGTCGATGTCCCAGTACTGCTGGTTGAAAAGGAGGAGCGCCTGCTTTGCTGATTTCCCGGCAACAATCTTCGGGCGCGCGCCCTCACCATACGCGGTCAGCCGTATGGGAGCGGCCTCCGCCCCCGATCCCTTTAGCTCAAGCGACCCTTGGCATTCGGTTCCACGGCGCAGCCGGATCGTGTCGCCGGGAGAGAAGGCAGTCGCGTTGATCCGCGCCAGGCTGTTCCAGGCACTTTGAGGTGATGCTCCGTCCCCGGCTTGGCGCGCCGAGCAGTCAACGTAGAAGATCCGCCCGCTGCCTGGGTGCGGGGCGGCCTGAGCACAAAGAACACCACAAGCAAGAGCAGAAATGCAGGAGAGAAATTTTAGAAATCGCATCAGCAACACAATATCCGTAAAAGAAAAGGCTCTGCCGCAGAGGTTATGCTTCGCGGCAGAGCCGGTGAAGTTCAAGTTAAATGGCTAGAAGATAAACTTCGCCGCGAGTTGCACCTCGCGGTTGGCATTGCCTCCCGCCTCGCGCTGAACGGCGCCGAATGAGCCATCATTGTAGTTTCCATCCGGATTGGCAAAATGCGGTGTGTTGGTGGTGTTGAAGGTCTCCAACCGCAATTGAAGTTTCATTGCCTCGTGGATTGGAAATTCTTTGAAGATAGAAGCGTCCAGGTTAACGTAGCCGATACCCTTCACGAGGTTGCGGCCGGCGTTGCCCGGCGCAAAGGAAGTCCCCGACAATCCATCGACGTTAAAAGCCGATGTGTCGAAGTACATGGCCATCGTGCGCTTGCCACGCGACAGGTTTGGATTCGTGGTAACGTTCGGGCGGAGTCCCGGTAAGATAGATGCGCTGTTGTTCCCACGAACCACGTTCACCGGCGTGCCCGAGCGCATGGTAAAGATGGAGTTGAGTTGCCACCCGCCGAGGACAAGATCGGTCGCCCGGTTCCAGGTGGGGAAGAAATGCTGTCCCCTGCCGATGGGCAGACGCCACAATCCACTGAAGACAAGATTGTGACGCACGTCGCTGTCGGAAGTCGCGTACTCCGGGGTCAGATCATAGGGGTTCTGCGGCTGATCGTTGTTCTGTCCGAGGTCCCACGGCGCAGGCCCATTGTCCAGGCTATGACCGTACGTATAGCTGGCAAGGAAGCTCAGGTTGCGCGATTCCCGTTTCGTCACCTTCACTTGCAGCGAATGGTAATTTGCCATCCCTCCATCCGTCAGGAACTGTATCTTTCCAAGACTGGAGGTGAGCCGGTTGTCGTAGCTGTTGCTCGAATCATTGGGGTTGGCGTTGATGTCGCCGACCTGATACGAGAGGTTGTGCGACACCGATCCTACATAGGACACGTTAACAGCGATGGAACTTCCCACCTGCCGCTCGACCGTAAGGTTGAAGGAATCGTTGCTGCCGGTCTTCAAATGAGGGTCAACGGCATAAGTGGTCTCAAGGTTTCCGTTAGGAAGATCGGCCGGAGCAATCACGCCGCTATCCGGAACGTTGATCGCGGTGTTACGCGGCACGCCGGTGTCGTCTACGTATTCAAAACCCACAAAGTTGTAGGGCCAGTTGTTATAGGAGGCCTGGTCCGCGAAGGGCGTGTTCTTGGTGAGAAAGTCCTCACGGCCGTCGTTCTCCGGCGAGTAGAAGAGTCCAAAGCCGCCCCGCACGACGGTCTTGTTGTCGATCTGATAAGCAAAGCCGAAGCGCGGACTGAAGTCGTTCTTGCGCGAATTCATCAGAGTGGCCGAATTCCCGCCGCGTCCGGCAACCAGAATGGTGTTGGTGGCAATATCGTAGTTCGACATTGCATTGTTGGCTTCGGTATAGGGCGTCTGGTACTCGTAACGCAGCCCATAGTTCAGCGTGAGTTTGGGAGTTACTTTGTAGGTGTCCTGCGCGAACAGGTCGAGGTCTCCCGCCTTCGTGTGCGGATCCGTCAATTGCAGTCCGATGTAGACGTCCAGCGGAAGCCCCGTCACCAAGTCGGCGATACTCGAACCGCCTGCCCAGTTCCACCCGCCTGGAACCGCTGGAGGATAGGCGAAAAAGTCGGATTCATAGAGATCCGAGGTCTCCGCGTAGCCAAAGCTGCTGTAATACTGATACCCGGTGGGGAAAAGCGAAAAGTTCGGATGTGAATTCAGCCGCCGATAGTTGCCGCCGAACTTGATGGTGTGGCGCTCAATTCCGGTCCAGGTGAAGTTATCCGTGTACTGGAAATTTGAGTCGAGCACGTTGTATGGCTTATAAGTCGAGCCTCCCGCCAGATAACCATCGGCCATGAAAATATAGGGAAACGCCATGGTCGCGGGAAATCCCGGAACGGCGATGTTGCCGTAGCCGTACTTGGTGGAGTAATCGGTTCCGTTGAGCAGGCTGTATTGATGCTGGGAATACCGCAAATAGCCGAACCGGAATTCATTCAGTCCATGCGGGCCGAAGATGTGGTCCTCGGTCGCGGAGATGGACTGCTCTCCGCCGTCCTGCTTGTTCGCCTGGTCCGCGTCTCCGCCCCCTGGGACTACCGTATTGCCGTGATAAGGATCGGTGACGAGCTGATTCTGAGTCCCCCAATGATAAACAAGGTAAAGCTTGTCATTCGTCCCAATGTTCTGGTCAAACCGGGCATCCACCTGTTCGGTATTGATATTGGTGGGCGAGAAAACAGCGTAATTCTCGAACCATCCGTTATCAATACCGGGGCGATTCGGTTTGGGAAAGAAATTGAGCAGCGTGTTCAGCCCGGCCGGGCTCACGGTGCTGCCCACAGGCGCGTTCGGATCATAGGCCGGAACGACATTGCCTGGGAACTGCGTGCTCGGGCAATACCCGTAGCACGCATACGTTGAGGCTGGATTGTAGATCGGATCGATGGTTCCGGCTGGAGGGCCGCCCGGCGATCCGGCAAGCGGATCGACCAGATTTGCAAAGCTGACCGAGCCGTCGGGTTCAATCCCGACCAGGCCGGCGGGAATGGTGGAATCGAGGTAAGTGTAGGCGTTCTTCTGCCTCGATCCCTCGTAGGAAGCGAAGAAGAAGGAGTGGTTTTTAACCACCGGGCCGCCAAGCGTCGCGCCAAAATTGTGCTGCTTGAGAATGGACGCCGGTTCCGTGCCGCCGCCAAAGGCGTAAGGCCGGGCCGTGGTAAAGTTCGGGCGGAAAAACTCGTAAGCATCGCCGTGGAATCGGTTGGTTCCGGACTTGGTCTGGATGGCGATGACGCCGCCCGAGGCGTCGCCGAACTCGGCATTGTAGGCCGAAGTGACCACCTTGAATTCCTGCACGGAATCGACGCTTGGCTCGACCGTGACATCCTGCGTGCGGTTTGTCGTGGTTTCAATGCCGTCCAATTCGATGGAATTGGCATACCCTCTTTGCCCGCTGACGGACAAGTTGAAGGAGTTGATGCCGCCGG
>JBAUHD010000394.1:0-2019 GCA_049680085.1 Acidobacteriaceae bacterium | reverse complement strand
ATAGTGAGCGACGCGCCGCATAAACTCGGGCATGAAATGTTTCTTGACCGCACCAGCAGCAAGCGGATGATAAACATTCTTCGGAAAGCTGGATTCGTTTTCCAAACGATCTATGAGGTGTATCCGAATGAAGAACACAAGGGTGTTCTCGACCCAGACTGGATCAAAAAATGTGGGGAAAGCAATTGGATTGTTGTGACTGGAGACAAGCGGATTGAGACGGTTCCAGAAAACCGACAAGCCGTGATAGATGCGAAGGCTAAGGTATTTCTGCTGAATGACAGCAATAGCAAGCCAGAGGTATGGGCGGCCGCGATTTTGCTTGGCCAATACAAGATGCAGGACATCATCGATGCGACTACTGGGCCATTTTTTGCAACCGTAGGCAAACGATGTGATACCCATATCCAGCGTCCACGCCGTCCGGCGGAATACATTGAACAAGCGGTAACGGAAGCAACAAAGGCAATTGGCGCCAATGCAGTGCCCGCTAATCCAACATCATCAGAAGCTGATGCAAAGACGGGCGATTCGGGAGCTTCGAAGGTAGAGCCTTCTCCATCCTCACCGCGCCTCCCCTTTAGCTAGAAATAGTTACCTTTCTGAAAAACTGTCGGAACGCCACGTCGATTTGCGAGTTACCTGGTGAGCGCGGCGGCGTATTCTTGATTCGTTCGGGAATTTCTGGTGCTGAGGAGGTTCGGATGAGCGAGTTTCGTCTGAACGTAAACGGTGAGGACCTTCGCGTGAGCGCGGATGGGGAAGAGAGTCTGCTTTCGGTTCTGCGGAACCGGCTCCAGCTATCGGGCACGAAATACGGATGCGGCGAGGGCGAGTGCGGCGCTTGCACGGTGCTGATCGACGGCTCACCGAGGCGGTCGTGCCAGGAGCGGGTGGGCTCGGTGGGCGGGGCGCGGATTACCACGATTGAAGGGCTGGAGCACGAGGGCGCGCTGAGCGCGGTGCAGCAGGCGTTTCTTGACGAAGAAGCTTTGCAGTGCGGGTACTGCACGTCGGGGATGATTGTTTCGGCGACCGCGCTTCTGCGCGAGCACCCCAAACCGACGGATGAGCAGATGATTGACTTCATGAAGGGCAACATCTGCCGCTGTGGGACGTATCCGCGGATTGTGGCGGCGATTCGGCGGGCATCGCAGCAGGCGGGGAGGCGGGCATGAAGGGCGAGCTTACGCGGGAACAGGAGATGGAGTTGGAGCCGCACAGTCTGCGCGAGCGGCTGCACTGGTTTGAACTGGACCGGCGGGATTTTTTGAGACTTTGCGGCGGAGGGCTGCTGGTGTGCCTGAACGCGGGTCCGGTTCTGGGGCAGCACGGCAGCGGTCGCCGGGAACACGAGTTGCCGAAGGCGGTGAGCGCGTGGTTGTATATCGACGCCAAGGGCAAGGTGACGGTGTTCACGGGGAAGGTGGAGATCGGGCAGAATATCCGGACTTCGCTGGCGCAGCAGGTGGCGGAGGAGCTGCGGTGCGACTTTGACGCGATCTCGATGATGATGGGCGATACGGACCTGACGCCGTGGGACATGGGCACGTTCGGAAGCCGGACGACGCCGACGATGGGGCCGGAGCTGCGGACGATGGCGGCGGCGGCGCGGCAGATGCTGGTGGACGCGGCGGCGCAGCGATGGGGAGTCGATGCGAAGAAACTGGTTGCCTCGGGGGGCAAGGTTTCGGATGCGCAGACGGGCCGGTCTCTGGGGTATGGGGAGATTACGCGCGGGGAAAAGCTGACGGGCACGGTGGAGGGCGAGCCGGCGCTGACTCCGGCGAGTGAATGGAAAGTTGCCGGAAAACCCCTTCCCAAGGTGGATGGACGGGATTTTGTTACGGGGAAGCATAGGTATCCTTCCGACATTGTTCGTCCTGGAATGATGTTTGGGAAGGTGCTGCGTCCGGCGGGTTTTCACGCGACGCTGGTGTCGCTGGACACGACGGCGGCGGAGAAGATTCCGGGAGCGAAGGTGGTGCGGGACGGGGATTTTGTGGGAATCGCGGCTCC
>JBAUHD010000393.1:0-3001 GCA_049680085.1 Acidobacteriaceae bacterium | reverse complement strand
ATGGCAATGGACGCGGCCACTGTGAAGACCAGCGCCAGCAGGATCAACTGATAGACGTAGATTCTGACGGAGCGCCGCCAGAGCTTGCTCCAGACGCCGCGCTCGTCTTTGAAGATTTTGGCGAAGTAGATGCGGCCCACCAGCAGGGCGGAGAGGCCGACGAATCCCTCGGCGGCGGAGATGAAGCCGATGGGCTGGTTGGACCAGTCGCTCAACGTGGTGGGCAGGTGCCCCATCACCATCAAAACGAGAAAGAGACCTCGCAGCGCGTCGAGTTCCGGGCGGCGGATAAGTTTTTTGAATTCCATACTCTATCCGGATTTAGACGCCTGCCCAGACGGGCGGAGTTGTGCATGGGAAGGCGTGGATGGCGGCTGGATGAAACGGGGAGCGGCGTGTCATGCTTAAGGGCATGAGTTCGGACTGCATCTTCTGCAAAATCGCCGCTGGAGAGATTCCGGCAAAGAAACTCTATGAGGATGAGCAGGCCATCGCCATCGCGGACATCGATCCCAAGGCTCCGGTCCATGTGCTCATCCTTCCTAAGCAGCACATTGCGTCGCTGGCCGAGTTGGGAGCGAGCGAGCCGGAGAAGACGCTGGTGGGACACCTGCTGGGCATCGCGAGCCAGCTTGCGCGGGAGCAGGGGCTGAGCAAGGGCTACCGGATTGTCGTCAACATCGGGCCGGATGGGGGGCAGACGGTGGATCATCTGCATGTGCATTTGCTGGGTGGACGGGCGATGGACTGGCCGCCGGGGTGAGGGTGCTGGCCGCACAGGCGGGCGCGGCTTCGCCGGGACTGGCCGTCCAGGCACACGCGGCTTCGCCGCTGTCGCAGACGTGTGTTTGTGGCCCTCCCGCTGGTCGGGAACTACATTTTTGATACGAAACGGTTTCCCTCAATCACAAAGCGGTGGGGCTTGTCGACGGCCTTGCGGATGCCGATGCGGGGCGTGGCGGCGATATTTTCGGGACGAAAGCCGTCGTCCTGAATCTGTAGTTCTGAGCGCGGGTCGGTCAGGTCGAGGCCATTGTGGGTGGCGCGGGTGATGCTGAGCGCCTGGCAGAGGCGTCCTGGGCCCGAGGTGAGCATTCGCGGCTTGACCGGAGCGGCTAGCCCGCGCAGACGGGCCATGGTTTCGAGGCCGGTAAGTGGTTCAAGCGCCCGGATGAGGACAGAGCCCGCCTGGCCCTCCGGCTCGCAGGAGACGTTCACGCAGGAGTGCATTCCATAGATGAAGTAGACGTATGCGTGGCCGGGAGGGCCGAAGAGGACGGCATTCCGGGCCGTCTTGCCCGCCGCTGAATGCGCCGCCGGATCGTCCTTTTCGAAGTAAGCCTCGACCTCGACGATGCGCCCGGAAAGGCGCTCATCGCCGAGCCGCTGGGCGAGGATTTTGCCGAGCAAATCGCGAGCGACAATATCGGGTGGACGAGAAAAGAAGTTGCGGGGAAGCGGGCGAGGCATAGTCATAGCTTAAAGGCGGTCAGCGAAAGTACCCCAACCCGCTGACCTTTCCATAGCTGACCGCCTCTTAGCTGACCGCTTCTTTGCCAGCCGCTTTTTAGCTGGCCGCTCTACAGCTCTTTCAACGTGGCCAGCACTTCCTCGGCATGGCCCTCCGGCTTGACCTTGGGGAAGACCTTGAGCAGCTTCTGGTCGGGGCCAATCAGGAAGGTGGTTCGCTCAATGCCTATGACCTTTTTGCCGTACATATTTTTCTCTTTCAAAACGTCAAACTGCTTGCAGACCTTTTCGTCCACATCGGCCAGCAGGGGATAGGGCAGGTCATACTTCTCCCGGAACTTGCGCTGGGCCCTTGGCGTATCGCGGGAGATGCCGAGGACGACGGCTCCCGCGTGCTGCAACTTTTTGAAGGTGTCCCGAAAGCCGCAGGCTTCAATCGTGCATCCGGGCGTGTCGGCTTTAGGATAGAAAAAGAGGACCACAGGCTTGCCCGCAAAGTCGCTCAGGTGAACGGTTTGTTCCTGGTCGTCCTGAAGGGTAAAATCGGCAACTTTCTTATGCAGTTCCATCGTCTCCCTCGCAATTCGCGCCTTTTTTCGTTCTTTGCGCGTCATACAAATGCTATGCCACACATTGGCAACCCGGCAAAACGGGGGCTGGTTCCTTTCGCGGCCGTGCTGGTCCTCGTGCTGCTGCCCGCCGCGCGCGCCCAGTATGTGGGCCAGGTGGATACCAGCAAGAGTAACGGCCCGACGCTGCGCTCGACCGCGGTTCTCGAATACACGGGAGAGCTGACCAAGCCGACCGCCAGCCGCCTCGTTCCCATTGCCGTGTGGGACGGCGAACGTTACCAGCCCGGCGGGCTTTACCTCGCGCAGCCCGTGCCGCTTACCGTTGAAACCGGAACCCAATATGTGCTGGAGGACGCCGGCACGCCGAAGGGCCTGTTCGACGTCAAGGCCGCCGCCGACGTGGGTGGCTCCTGGATCGCCATCGGCCAGTATCAAAAGCCAATCCCGCCGCAAGAAGCGAAGCTCAAAACCTCGCACCGGCTTCCGGTCATCGTGGATGACAGCAAGCCGCACTTCGCGCACGTTCCCTCCGGGGACACACAGCGGGGCGCTCCCAACGCGAAAGCCCAGAACAACGCGCCACCCATCGATCCCGACCGTCCCACGCTCCACCGCCGCAGCGGCGACGAGAGCGCTCCCTCGCAGACCACCGACTCCAATCCCGCGCCGCCCGTTGACCCTGACCGGCCCATCTTGCGTGAGCCCTCCGCAAAACCCGCAGCGCAGGCAGACGCCCAGGCGAGCAGCATCGGGACACCCGAAACGGCGTCGGATGCGGTTGACCCCAACCGCCCGCATCTCGAATACGGCCAACCGGCGGAGCAGGAAGCGCTTGGAGCGCCCTCGAAGGTGATCGCCGAGCTGGCCGGGGCGCAGCCGCAGATTGAGCAGATCGCCGCCGTGTCCGATGCGGTCAGCCGCCCGGCGCACTCCTATGCGTATTCGTGGAGCAGCCCCGA
>JBAUHD010000392.1:0-4382 GCA_049680085.1 Acidobacteriaceae bacterium | reverse complement strand
GGCGGAGTCATCAACGTGCTTCCGGTGAGGCCGCGCGGGAACAGCCTGCGGCTTTCCGGCGCGTACGGGTCGCAGGCGACGACGGATGATTCGATGCTGGGGACGCTGGGCTCCGGTGCGTGGTCGGGAATGTTCGCGGGCAGTGTGATTGCTACGGATGGCTACACGCTGATTGCTCCGGAGTTTCGCGGGCCTGTGGACCAGCCGTCCAATGTCCATGCGCAGAATGGGCTGGCGGAGGCGGACCGCAAGCTGCCGGGCGGCGAGCGCGTGTTTTTGCGCGGACTGGCGCTGAATGAGGCGCGGCACAACGGCACTCCTTTGCAGACGAACGGGCTGCGGCTGTGGCGCTACTCGGCGGGCGCGGACGCGGGACGGCTGACGCTGCGGCTCTACGGAAGCAGTGAGCACTATCGGCAGAGTTTTTCGTCGGTCGCGGCGGACCGCGCTTCGGAGAAGCTGGTGAAGCTGGGGCATGATCCGGCGGACGAGCTTGGGGCGCAGGCGAATTGGCATCAGCCGATTGGACACACTCTGCTGCTGCTCGCTGGCGCGGACACGCGCGACGTGCGCGCGACCGACTATGCGCAAAGCTTTTTCGGAGCGGGCAGCGAGACGAGCGCAGGGAGTCATCAGCGGCAGACAGGCGCATACGGCGAAGCGCTGTATACGCCCGCGAATTGGACGCTGAGCGGCTCGGCGCGCGTGGATCACTTCTCGAACTTCGACGCGAAGCAGTTCGAGCAGCCGGGAGGATTCACCGCTCTGCCCACTTTAGAAGAGACGGTGGTTGATCCGCGGCTGGGCGTGGTGCGGCGGCTGGCACCGTGGCTCTCGCTGAATGCGTCGGCCTTCCGGGCCTATCGCGCGCCGACGGAAAACGAGTTGTACCGCAGCTTTCAGGTGGGGCAGCAGGTCACGAAGGCGAACCCAAACCTGAAGTCGGAGCGGGCGACGGGGTGGGAGTCGGGTGTGCAGATGAATCTGGACCGCATCGGCTCGACCGTGCGGGCGAGCTATTTCTGGACGCAGGTGAACCGGCCCATTTCCGCGCTTACGCTGATCACCACGCCGACCAGCGAGATTTTGCAGCGCAATAATCTTGGACAGATCGAGAGCCGGGGCGTGTCGCTGGACTACTCGATTGAGGAGCGATGGTTCGCACTCACCGGCGGCTATCAGTTTGCGAATGCCACGGTGACGAAGTTCAGCCAGGAGCCGGAGCTGATCGGGAACTGGATTCCGCAGGTAGCGCGGAACATGGCGACGGCGCAACTGAGGCTGCGCAAGCGGCGGTGGGGGCTGTTGAGCTTGCAGGGGCGAATGAGCGGACGCCAGTTTGATGATGACCTGAATCAATATCTGCTGCACGGATATTTCCGGCTGGATGCCTATGCTTCGCATGAAGTTGGGCAGCATGCGCAGGTGTACGCCGAAGGCGAGAATCTATTCGACCGGGCAATTGAAGTGGGCAAGACCCCGCTGCCGACGCTGGGAACGCCGCGGGTGGCGCGGGTTGGGGTGCGGCTGAATTGGGGCGGCGATTAGGGTCGGTCTCCCACCCTTTCGCAAAATGCACGAAAGGATGGGGCACCCACGATTGTTTAGGAGCTATGGACTCAGGCGGAGCCGTGGGGCTTTTCCGGCGCCGGTTTCCTTGCTTCGTTCGTATTGGCGTCCAGTGCCTTGATGCGCTGCTGTGCGAGCAGGTAGGTGGACATGGGGTCGATGTAGGTGTGGTCATCGAACTCATGCGCCTTCACCTTTTCGTACGCGGCCAGCGCGGCCTTGTCCGCGCCGTACTGCTCATAGATGAGGCCGAGCGCGTACCAGACGGAGGAGTCCGGCTGCGCGATGCTTCCGGCGTACATGGCTTGTTGGAGGGTTTGCCGCGCCTCGGTGGTGCGTCCTTCGGCGGCGTAAATGCAGGCCAGGGTGTGGAGCGTGGCAAAGTTTGTCCCGCCTTGCGTGGTTGACTGCTGCGCCGCGCGGAGAGCGTCATCGCCGGTGTGGTTGTCGAACAGCCCGAGCCACGCGTAGCCGTTGTAGTCGGCGGCCTGTGCCATCCCCGTATCGAGCACGTTCTGCTCCGCGGTGCGAGCCGCCGTGTAGTTGCGCGCCAACTCGTATGCGAGGGCCTGCTGTTCGAGCAGCTTGCGATCTTTTGGTTTTCTGGCGAGCTTCGGAGCCAGCATCGCCAGCCAGGCTTTGGAATCACTACGGAGCGCGTAAGCCTGGCCGGCGAGTTGTAAGGCGGTCACGGAGTCGGGCTCCTGCGCAATCAGGCGCTTTGCGGCAGGCAGAGCAATGGCCGGCTGCTCCGCTCCGTCGGCGGCCATGGCCAGCAGCAGGTCCAGATCTTCCTTCCGCTGACCCGTGGCCTTTGCGCGATCGGCGGCAATCTCGGTCAGGTACGGCTTGGCGTCCATGGAACCAGCGAGTAGAGAAATGGCGGCGAGGCGCATGGCGACGGGCGAATTCGCTCCGGGCTTCTCGCTGTCCACGGTCCAGAAGCGGGGCAGCAGCGCGCCGGCGAGCACGTCGTCTTCGCCTTCACGGTGGGTCAGGTTGCGCTTCCAGTCGAGCATGGCCCTGGCCTGCTTGAGATTGCCGCGCTTCAGCGCGTGCAGCACCGCGACGCCCACCGGCGCGAAATCGCCCTTGTCCGCGACAATGCGATACGCGCCGTCTTCGCGCACAACATAGAAATGGCGGGCGGCGCTGCCCGGCGACTGCGCCACGATGGAGTATCCGGAAGCATCATCGCCGCTTGAAGTGTAGGTGGTGTTGCCGAGAATCAGGTCCACCAGCACCGATTCCGACATATTGGACTTTGCGGAGACCAGGCGCATAAATCCGCTGTTGGCCATGTTCTTCTGTGCGTCGCGGTCAAGCTCGGCTTCGTTCGCATAGGCCTCGTGGGCGAGCAGATTCCTGACCTGCGGCGCGGTGAGCGTGCTGGACATCATGCCGGCCATCATGGCGCGCACGGGGCTGGCCGGATTGGTTGCGGGCAGCGGCTGGAGCGCCGCCGGCTTCATGCTCTTGTACATTTCAATGCGGCGCGCGAGGGTTGGCGCGTCGTCGCCGGCGGCGCCAATGCCGGCCTGGAGCAATGTCGCCGCATCAGCATATTTCCCCATCTGCGCAAGCATCGATCCGGCAGTGAGGAGATTCTTGTTGCGGTTGGCGGCCTCCACGTTGCCCTGCTCGGATGCCGCGATGCCGGCGGCGGCCCCATGCTGCGCCGCAGAGGAGGCGATGGCCAGAGCCGCATGCTCGTTGTCATCGGGCAGGGTCGCCAGCAACTTGTCGACCTCGCCGTACTGTTTGTTGAAGAGCAGCGCATAGAGCAGATTGTTCTGCCAGGGTGCGAGGATGGCGGCGTTCTTGCCCTTGTTCTTGTCGAGCAGGGCGCGGTAGGTTGCGATGGCGCCGGTCAGGTCGGAATCCGCCGCGTAGCGGATTCCGCGGGCGTCGAATTCATAGAGGATGGCGAGATTGAAGGGCGCGTTGTCGTCGTCCGGATCGAGCGCAATGGCCTGTTTGTAGGCGGCGATGGCGCCCTGCCGGTCGTAGCCTTTGCCGAAGCGCTCTCCCAGCGAATCATGCTCCAGGCTCCAGGCATAGGCGCTGAACGCGGTGGCGGATTTTGGATCGATCTGCGTGGCGCGCAGGGCCTCAGCATGCGCCTGGTCGCCAATGCCGGCCTCGAGCAGCAGGCGCGCCAGACGGGAGTGGTTCAGCGCCTCATTGGGACGCGCGGCGATGAGGGCGCGGTCCATATCCAGCGCCTCGCGAATGTGTCCCTGCGAGAAGGCTTTGGCCGCCGTCTGATCAAAGTAAATGCCGATGAATTGCCGCTTTTCCAAGTCCACGACAGCCGTGCGCATGGCCAGCGCCTGATCCACGGTGAGGGTGCCGGGGCCGCTGTCGAAGTGCAGCGTGGCCGTAACGACGCCGGCCTTGTCCTGGGAATAACTTTCGGTCAGCGTGGCCGGGCCCAGTTGCGTCGTCTTGTCCGGAGGCAGGGCGCGGAGCTTGAATCCATCGGGCGCGATGACTCGGACGCGCCGTTCATCGATCAAGGGCTGGAAGGTGTAGGAGGCGACGCGGGCTTTGCGTGCGAGGTCCCACTGATGCCTGACGTCCTGGCTGGTGTCGGGGCCGAGCACCGGCGGGGCGGTCCGGAACCAGCGCGGCAGGCTATCCAGCACCATGGAGGGAAAGATCGCGACCATGGCCTCGTCCATTTCCGTGTTCCCGCGACGCGCTCCGGAAATATCCATCGTGAGATTGAAGGGTTTGGAAAGGTCCCGCGGATCCCCGTGCTTCACGTCCGTGAGGCTCTTGGCGAAGTAGGCGGCCTTGGCATAGTTCTC
>JBAUHD010000391.1:0-14691 GCA_049680085.1 Acidobacteriaceae bacterium | reverse complement strand
TGAAGTATGCGCTGCCGATTATCGCGATTTTGCAGATCGCCTCCATCTGGGTGGCGCGCAACCTGATCGCATCGGCGGGCAGGGTGAAGGGCGGCGGAGCAGTCAAAAATCCCGAGGTCATGGCGATCGCCGCGAGCCATGAATAAGAGGGCAGCGCCCGGCTCCAAATGGGAAACGCGAGGGCAAAACCTATCACGGAGTGATCTATACTGCTGTCGAGCGAGCATTGAAACGGGGAAACGGCGTGCGGCAGAGGAAGTATTGTCTACCTGAGATTCGAGCCGGGGCAAGGGCTTTGGGTCTTCTGCTTTTTGCGGCTGTATTGATTGCGCCCTGGGCGGGGGCGCAACCTTCCCATCTTCAGCAAGGCGTGGCGTACTTCAGGCAGCAACAATACGGGGAGGCGCTGGAACAATTTCAGCTTGCCCACTCCGCGCATCCCGACGACGCGATGATCGATAATCTGCTGGGGATTACGGAGACCAAGCTGGGGCGATTGGATGAGGCGAACCGGTACTATCAACAGGCGATTAAGCTGGCTCCCAACAATGCCGCGGCTCACCGTAACCTAGGGGTGAACTATCTCTCGACTGGGAATTATGGCGCGGCGGAGAAGGAACTCCTCGCCGCGGAAGGGCTGGAGCCTCAGAATCCTTTTGCGCATTCCTATCTTGCCCGGCTTTACCTTGAGACAGGGCGCGACTCCGATGCGGTGAAGCAATTCAAGCCGGCGCAAGCGCTGATTGAGCATGATCCAGACCTGCTGTTTTTGATGACCTCCGCCTATCTTCGGCTGGGCGACAAAGCCGAGGCGGCGGCTTTACTTTCCAAGCTTGACGAAGGTTCAAGCATGAACGTGGCGCAGGAGTACAAGCTGGGCGTGCTGTTGACGGCGGACAAGATGTATCCGGAAGCTGTGGAGCGGTTTCGCAGAATTGTGGGGATGCAGCCGAAGTCGTGGGAGAGCAAGTTCGATCTCGCCATCGCATTGGTGAACCAGGGAGCGTTGCAGCAAGCGGCGTCCTCGTTGCAGCCGCTGATCGCCGAACACACCGGGGACGCGCGGCCCTTCACCTTACTGGGCGCGCTTTATGAGGCCACGGGCGATCTTCCGAAGGCTCTGGCGGCCTATGCCGCGGCGGTGCGGGAGGATCCGAAAAGTCCGGACCGGTACCTGGACTACACGCGACTGTTGATGGACATGGACCGCTATGGAGACGCCGCACGCATGATTGCGCAGGGAATGAAGGATACTCCTGACACCTATGCGCTGAAGTTGCGGATGGGGGCGATTGCCATGACCCAGGGCCAATATGCGGAGGCGCGGCAATCGTTTCAGCAGGCAATTGAGGCGCATCCTGAAATTGCGCTGGGCTACATCGCGCTGGCGCAGGGATATATGCGCGACGGCAAGGATGAGGAGGCGGCGAAGGTTCTGGCGGGAGCGCGGGCAAAGCTGACGCCGGATGCGATGGTTGAGTATTTGTACGGGCTGGTTCTTACGCACTTGTCGCAGACGCCTGAAGCAGTCGAAGCGTTTCAGCGGTCCATTGCTCTTAATTCCAAGGTAGCTGAATCTCATTATGAGTTAGGGAAGCTCTACCTTGGGGCGGGCAACGTTGAGGGGGCGCGGGGGCAATTTGAGGATGTACTGGCCATTGCGCCCGACCATGCGAACGCGCATTACCAACTCAGCCGTATCTATGCACGGCTGGGGGAGACGGAAAAGTCCAAAGAGATGGCTGCGCAGACGCAGGCGCTTTTGCAAAAGCAGAGGCAGGCCGCGCTGGAGTTGCAGAAGAAAAGATTAGGAAACCTCCAGACGCCGGTGGCGAACTGAGCGCGCGGGGCGAACGGGCAGGCGCGCATCAGGGAAGCTTGCCGCCTGTGGCGACTACGCCCACACGCGAGTCCGCGCAGCCATAGTAAAGGAACCACCGATGCTTGTAGTAGACGAGCCCTTCGGCAAAGGTGGTTCCGGCGGTGTATTGGCCAGTCTTTTCAAACGGCATTTCCGGTGTCAAGAATGGCCTGGCGGCGCGGGCGAGGAGCAGGGCTGGATTGTCTGCGCTGAAGAGCGCCTGGCCGGTGGAATAGGCTCCAGCCGCGATAGATGGGTCGCCATTTGTGGCGGCGTTCTTGCCGTTGTAGATGAGCAGAATGCCCTTTTTTGTGAGCAGCGGTGGCGGACCTACTTCAGGAAAAGCGCTGTCGAAGTGCCCGGCACGGCGGGAGAGAACGACGACCGGATTTCCATGGGTATCCTCGACAGGTGTCCAATGAATGAGGTCGTTGGAAGTGGCCAGGCGAATCTGGTCCTCTCCCCAATACATCCAGTATCTTCCATGAAGTTTTGCGGCCACTAACTTGCCGTCGACAAGTTGAGTCACGATTCCCGCCGACTTATACGCGAACTGGTCGTACTTACCGCCTGCCGCGTCCGCGAAGGCGGGTCCATACTTTGTCCAGTGGAGCAAATCTTTGGAGGTCGCTATGCCGACTCGGAAGATTTTGCGGTTCCACTGGGTGTAGGTAAGGACGTAGAGCCCGTCGGGAGTCTGTACAATTCGCGGATCCTCGACGCCACCCGGCCACTCACGCTGCTTCTGCGCGTCATTGTCTGGAAAGAAGACGGGAACGGGACGCCTGGTGAAATGTACTCCGTCAGCGCTGATGGCGAGCCCCAGCCGCGAGGTATGCTGGCCAATTCCCATTTCGCCGGTGTTGTCTTCCGCACGGTAGAGGACCATGACCTTGCCGTTGCGCACGATGGCCGCGGGATTGAAAGTGTGCAGCGCCTCCCAGTGGACAGGCTGCTTGCGCACAGGATCAAGAAAAGTGGGTTTGGAGTCGGGGAGGATGACAGGCTCGCCGGAACGGGCGCGCGTAAAGGGACCCAGTTCCCAGCCCGGATGGGTGGCTTGCGGGCGCGGTGCATTCCAGGGGAGGAGCAAGGATACTATGAGCAGTGTAAGTAGGGTGCGCATATTCGAATAGCTTTCCATCATAACCCAGGTCAAGGGGAAGAGCGGGACGGGTTGGAGGAGTTTTTGAGATTACTTTTGCCGGGGGACCGATCCGCTCGCGCGGGAGTGAGGCTGCGGCTTGCGAAGGTGGTTGCCGAACGGCTGAAAGTTTTGCGACGGTATCCAAAGGATCAACGGCATGCACCGGTCGCTGAAATGAACAACTTAACAGGGATTTCACATGTGACTATCAATGTTTTCCAAAGGATTTAGCTTGTAAGTCTCTTGCGCGGCCCGTACTGAGCGGAGAGGCTTACAGTTGGCCGGGGTCGGGAAGCCTATGTGCGAGTATTCGCGCACTTCGAACCGAGAACCAGGTTTTTGGAGAAGAGAAGGCACGCCGCAGGTGACCGAGCGGGCGGGCTGATCCGGTTGCGGCGGTCGAGCATTGCAGCTTGTGGAGATTGCAGAGGCGCCGCCGAGAAGTTTGACTTATCTGGAGGTACGAAAGTGAAGTTATTCGTTGATTGCAAGGGGCAGCGGCGTCTGTTCCCAATCGCGCTGCTGGTGGTAGTGGCCTGCATGTTGCTGACCGTTGGTTCCTGGGCCCAGTCGGGCCGAGGCACCCTGACGGGGTCGGTTACGGACACGACCGGAGCGGTTGTGCCGCACGCCGCGCTCACGCTGACGCAAAGCAAAACCGGGAGCACCTACAGGGCGGTCACGAGCGAGCAGGGGCTGTTTACCTTTCCCGCGCTTACGCCTGGGGTCTATACGCTCTCGGCATCCTCTCCAACGTTCAGGAACTTCACGCAGAACGGGATTACGGTGA
This sequence comes from Acidobacteriaceae bacterium, assembly GCA_049680085.1. Classification (GTDB taxonomy): domain Bacteria; phylum Acidobacteriota; class Terriglobia; order Terriglobales; family Acidobacteriaceae; genus Silvibacterium. The sequence goes on along the minus strand of JBAUHD010000391.1, from coordinate 10,893 downwards.
GTGTCGCCAATACGGCAACGCTGAATGTAGTTCTGCAGGTAGGGTCCGCCAGCGATACGGTCACGGTGACGGCTGACGCCTCGCAATTGCAGACCGAATCCTCGGATATTGGCACGACCTTATCGACCAAAATGATTGAGGATCTTCCGTTGCAGTTCAACGGCACGGTGCGCAACCCGCTGCAATTTGTCCAGCTCACGCCGGGGTTTTCCGGCATTGATTCGAACTCGCCGACGGAGCAGGGCGGGTTCAAGTTGAATGGCGGGCAGCAGGCGGGGACCGATATTCTTCTGGATGGGGCGACGATCGAACTGGCGTCGGCCAATCTGCAGATGAATTACGGCATCAGCGTGGAGGCGGTGCAGGAATTCAAGGTAATGACCAACACATTCACCGCCGAGTATGGAAGGATGAGCGGCGGGCTTGTGAACCTGGTGTCCAAGCAGGGCGCGAACGCTTTCCATGGCGCTGTTTATGATTTTTTCAAGAATAAGTCGCTTGACGCGAATAGCTGGATCAATGACTATGACGGTGTTCCGAAGGCGGTGGACACGCAGAACGATTTTGGGGGAATTATCTCCGGTCCGGTGTTTCTTCCGAAGATTTACAACGGCAGGGACAAGACCTTCTTCATGTTCAACTATGAGGGGTTCCGCTTCAATACGGGAGGCAACAGCCTACAGTCGGCGCCTACCCAAGCCATGTTGACCGGGGACTTCTCCTCGCTGTTGCTGCCAACCACAGTGAATGGTGTGACGTTCCCCGCGCATATTCTGTATGACTATACGACCTGCACGGGCGCAAACCAGGGCCAGACCTGCCAGGCTTATCCCGGTAACAAGATCACGCAGGCGGCGGACCCGGTGTTTACGGCGGCGTCGGCGTATATTCCTGTTTCCAACTCAGATTCACCGTACCTGAACTATGTACAGAAGGCGCAAAATCCGATCAACGCCAACTTATGGGAACTGCGGATTGACCAGAACGTCGGCACGCGGCAGAAGATAACGGGAAGCTACGACTACGATAACCGTCCAACCACGGTCTACTACAGCGGCCAGCCGCTGCAGACGAGCGCAACGAACCAGAGGACGCATTATGCGCGCCTGGGTTATGACTATGTTCTTACCCCGAATCTGCTCAACCATTTCAATTTCGGATTCAGCCGCAGATACAGGGAGGAGTTCAGCGGCGAGGGCAGTTATGGTGGGGACTGGCCCGGTAAGCTGGGGCTGAAAGGTGTGGCGAATACGACGTTTCCTGTTTTTGGATTTAACTATCCGGACGGCACCAACCTGCCGAGCGATGGCGCGAATCTTTTCGCGGACAATACGTATCAGTATGACGACGTGGTGTCGTGGCAGCATGGACGGCATAGCTTCAAATTTGGGGGCGAGGCTCGTCTTCAGCAATTCAATATCGATATCCTCACCGGCACTTCGGGAGAGTTCAACTTTTCGACCGGGCCGACGAGCGGACCTAACCCGGCCAATATTGATCCAAACTCAGGCTTTGGTTTCGCGAGCTTCTATCTCGGCGCTGCTTCCAATGCGTACATCGCCCTGCCGGAGCGACTCGGCTGGCGGGTGAAATACTATGCGGGGTTTGTTCAGGACGATTGGAAGGTAACTCCGAAGCTGACGGCGAATCTCGGTTTCAGGTATGAGATACCGACTCCGGTAACGGAAGCGCACAACCAGATGTCGTACATTGATCCGACGCTGGCCAATCCCGGCGCGGGCGGAATCCCGGGTGCGTATGTATTCGAGGGGAAGGGTCCAGGAAGGTTGGGCGGAACGACGCCGCAGACCACGTTCCACAACTCTTACGGTCCGCGTATCGGATTTGCGTATCAGGTGATGCCCAAGACAGTTTTGCGCGCCGGTTATGGAATCTATTACTCGAACCTGAAGATAGGCGGCTTTGGAGAGAATGATAGCGCCGGATTCTTCGGGCACTATAACTATCCAACGCCGGCGAGCCAGCAAACACCGGCGGTGGTGTTGTCGCAGATACAGAGTTATCCGGGGCCAATTCCTCCGTTTATTGATCCCACGGTTCAGAACGGGCAGCAGCCTACCTTTATTATGTCCAAGGTGGCGCGGCCTGGGACTATCCAGTCCTGGACCATGGACATTCAGCAGCAGCTTCCGGGTCAGGTGATGCTGGACATGGCTTATGTTGGCGATCATGGCGATCACCTTCAGGCATTCATGCATGATCCCAACCAGGGCAACCCCATCGATCAGGCGCGCGGCGCGTGCCTCCAGGTGGACATCAATGCGCAGGCTGGGAATCCGGCATGCGCCGGCCAGACGCCGGTGGCATCGCCTTATCCAGGATTTGACGGAAGCGTGGCGCAGGCACTGCGCCCATTTCCTCAATACTCGAACGCGCAGGTGGATTCGGTAACGATGTCGGATCCGTTCGGGGATTATACCTATCATGCTTTGCAGGTTCAGGTGCAAAAGCGGTACGCGCAGGGACTTACTATTCTCGCGAACTATACATGGTCAAAGAACATTACCAATGCGGATTCCGAGTATCCTCTTCAAGCCGCGTGGGAGGGGAATGGAACTTCGGGCGCGCTGAACACTTACAACCTGAAAGCGGAGAAGGCGATTAGCCAGTTCGATACGCCGCAGCGGGTTATTCTGAGTTATACCTACGAGCTGCCGTTTGGCAAAGGTAGGCCGTTTGCGAACAAAGGGCGAGTTGTGAATGCAGTCGTGGGCGGATGGCAGGTTGCGGGGGTGCAGACCTACCAGAGCGGCACTCCGCTTGCGGTTTCCTCGCCTAACTGGGACTCCGGGATTTTTGCGGGGAACCTGTGTTCTGGATGCAGCCGTCCGAATCTGGTGTCGGGTGTAGACCAAAACGGGGTGCACGGCAAGTTCGTGTTCGGGCAAAGCCGCAGGCTGAACCCGGATGCATTCACACCGGCGCCAAACTTCACGTTTGGGAACGCGCCCCGCGCGCTGGGGATCCGGGAATTCGCGACGCTGAATGAAGATTTGAATTTTTCCAAGCGGATTCCGATGTTTTCGGAAAAAATGAGCACCGTCTTCCGAATGGAATTTTTCAATGCGTTCAATCGTCACCGATTCACAGGGTTCAATACTTCAGCCGGTGATCCTGGATTTGGTCAGGCTTCCGGTACGACGGATGCGCGAAGTATTCAGGCCAACCTTCGAGTCAGCTTCTAGCCTGAGATTCGCGGCGTAAACCTTCAGTGAGGAGTGGAGTTGGGGAAAGCATCCGTTGGTAAGAAGCTGGGTTCGTGGCAGTGCGATCGCCGGGAGTTCCTGGGTATCTCCGCTAGCGCGGCAGTAGGAGGCCTGCTGGCGGGTGGGGTCACGCAGAAAGCGTTCGCAGAAAGCGGGTCACGCTCGGATGTGTCGCTGAAGGTTGCGGGGAATTCCAGTGAGGGATACGGCGTCGGCATCTTGTTGCAGGGCAGGCGGGTTGTCTCCGAGGATTCCGGCGAGTTCTGCGCGGTATTTCAGAACGGAGAGCGCAGTCTGGAAGACCGCGTGGAGAACTGGAAGGCGACTTCATGGACGGGCGACGACCGGGCCGTGACGCTCCGGGGCAAGGCGCATCTGGAAAAAATGGACGCGACTGTCTTTGTCGAGGTGGCGTATGAGGTGGTCGCGCGCAACGCCGTGCGCAAGCGCATCCGGCTGCGGCAGTCGGATATGTTCATGATGTTCTTTCAGGTGACCCACCGTATCAAGCCGGTTGCTGAGCCCGCGAAGTTCTGGAGTTTCGATCAGGCGAACTGCGCGGGAGGGACATTGCGGGAGTATTTCCCGAGCGCTGGATTCCGCACCCATGACGATGTGGCGGTGGGCCTGTTGACGGACGCCGGCTTTCGCAACCAATGGAGCCGCATGTATCGCCGCGACGGCAAGCCGATCAAGGCCGCCGCGTCGCGAATTCCTGATCCGAACCTCTATGTGGTTTCCTCCGCCGCGGACCGGCAGCGAGGAAGTTACTATGTGCAACAGACGTTTGGCGAGGAACTGCGCGAGCTGCCCATGGTAGCAGCCAGGCAGCCTGTGCGGCTGCCGGCGGCGGACGATTGGGTTCAGAAAGGCTTGTCGGTTGCGCAGGATGGAGGAATCGTTGAGATTGCATCCAGCAGTTCGGACGGCAGCGTTCTGATTCCCTTCAAAGCTGAGGCGGGAGCCATTTATTCGGTTGAGTGCGAATATCGCTCGAACGCTGAAGTCTCTGTGGCAATTCTGGATTTGGATGACGATCTCAAGCCGCTCCAGAACTTCAACCAGTTCAACGATCGCATCCCGGCCTCCCCTGAAAAGTGGGCAGTGTTCCGGAGCACGGTGTTTGTTCCGACCCTGCTCGGCAGGGGCGCGGCGCTTGCGCTGTCGCTTCCGGAGGCGAGGGCGGAAGGCGGCAGCAAGCTCGCAATACGGAGTGTCGAGCTAACCCGGGTTCCGGCGGATACCCAACCCTACCACCGCATTGAGATGGACAAGCCGATTGAAAGAACGGCGTTTGTCTTTGCCGACAAAAACATTCCGGATACGATTCGCGGGTATCGACTGGCAAGTGAGCTTAAGCTTTCCGACGCTCTTGGCTTTGAGGGCGGCGAAACAGAAAAGGCGCTTTATGCCGACCTGATGATGCTTTGCTGGAACAATGGCACGGAATCGTTCCGGCCCATGCTTGCGCCGAGTATCTGGTATTCGGCGGCGGGGGAGATGTATCTTCGCGACAGTTTTTTTGCGTTGAACGGAGTTCATAACCGGGAGCTGAATCAGCGCGTGTTTGAGTTGTGGGCGGAAAACCAGGGAGAGGACGGCGCGATTAACACCCTGGTTGAGCCGGAGATGACGATCCTTGAGCGGAAGTCGAATGATTCGACGCCACTGTGGTTGATGTGGGCTCTGCTGAACAAGCGCAGGTTCGGGATAACTCCGCCTGCCGGCAAGATAGAGCGGGCGGCGCGGTATTGCCTGAAGACCTATGATCCGAAAAGTGACGGCGAATGCGTGGCGCAATTTGTGATGGGCCAGTTGGATATTGTTTCCTATCCGAAAGGAATTTCGACCCTATGCCAGAACCAGGGATTGCTGGCGGTGACGCTCAGAGTAATTCGCGAGCTACAGATACCTGGTGTGAGTAACACTATCTCCGAAGATAGGATGGCGAACGCGGAGAAGTTATACCGGAGTTATTATGATCCTGCTCGCGGGTTTATGATGCCGGACCGGGATGTTACAGACGCAATCGGGTTTGCGGAGTTGTTTCCTGAGTACCTGTCACTTTGGCTCTTCGACAGGAAGATATTGACCGATGAGATGATGATCCGGCACCTTGACCGGATTCCGGTGATGCTGCCGCGGGCGGAGGCTCCGTACCCTGAGCAGGGCGGAACGGTGAGGCCGATCTTTATCGGGCTCGATAAGGGGACGAAGGGTTGGCGATTTTTTACCGAGCAGTGGCATCCCATGGCCAGCGATTCGTATGCGGCGAGCTATGCCAACCACCAGATGGATGGGGTTTATTACAACGGCGGAAGCTGGATGCGGATTGAGATATGCGGATATGTTGCCGGGAAGCTGCACGGGTGGAAGCCGGCGGAGAAGGCAATCAAAAATCGGATGTGGGCGGAGATTAACATTGCTCCGGATTTTCCTACCAGCCAGGAATATCTGGCAACCGATCCCGGGCATCCATTCTTTGGATCACACCGCGTATTCGCGTGGAATGCGTTTGTGCTCAATGCGCTTGAAAAGATAGGGATGCGTTCTGCTGCGATGGATCCGGACTACAAAGAATTAAAGGGATCGCGTACGGCCTAGAAGGGTGTTCTTCGGAGGAATTGCACTTAAAGGAAAGCCAGAGTTGGTGGTTTCAGGGGGTCAATGCAGGCCCCCTTCGACTTCGCCAGGGCAGGTCTCTCCGCTGCGTCCGCTGCGCGGACTTCGGTGGGGATGACAACATTTGCAAGTGAGTACGGCAAAGCTGGGTAGGACTTCGCGCTACAGCGGCGGCAAGGCGGGATCGCCTTCCTGCGAGCGGGCGGAGTCCGCGGGCTGCGGAGTTGGGGCAGGAGCGCCGGATTGCGCACTTTCTATTTCGCGCAGCTTGAGGACGATCATGTATTCGTAAAAACCAATTAAGACGGAGTACGCGAATCCGGCGCGGCCGTCGAGGAATCCTCGTTTGCCGATGTACATGACCAGGAACTTGAGGAGGGGTCGCGCCGGCATGCGGTAGTAAAGCTCCTTGAGATTGCGGCGGCGCTCATGCGAATCCTTTCCGAATAGCGCCTGGCGGAGGCTGAACTTCGGACCGCTATCATGGCGGTTGCTGAGGATCTGCTGGGCTTCCTGTGTGCTGTAAAAATTGTGCTTGGCCACCCACTCGGCGATGCCTTTGCTGAAGGGGAAATGATCGAGGTAGCCGGCGACGGTTCCTACCGGGCCGGCGGGGCGCGAGACGCAGTGTCCCAGCCGCTCGTATCGCATTTTTTCGGGGCGGAAAAGGCGGTCGTAAAATGGGGTCATCTGGACATGCTTCAACCATTGGCCCAGGAAAAAATCGCGTCTCTGGACGCGAAAGGCGACGTTTTCGCCGGGCTGGAGCACGGCGGACTGCATACTTCGCGCCAGTTTGGGCGTGATGCGCTCGTCCGCATCGTAGTAGAAAACCCACGGATGCTTGAAGGGAATGTTGGCGAGCGCCCAGTTCTGATGCTGCGCAAAGCTGTCGAATTTGCGGAACCAGACCCTTGCACCAAACGATTCCGCGATCTTCACCGTATGATCGGTTGAGTAGGAATCGAGCACATGAATATCATCAGACCAGGCGCAGGTTTCGAGACACGCCGGCAGGTTGTTCTCTTCATTCAAGGTAAGGATCAGGATGGAAATCATGGAAGCGAATCAGGCGCCTTGCGCATTTGTTTATGATACGTCGCTTCCTGAATCGCGGTGAGGGAATGCGCGCGCGGAGAATCCTGATCTTTCGACAGGAGCGACAGAAGGAGTCCGGATGCGGGTACTGGTAACGGGCGGCAGCGGCTATGTGGGTTCGCACGCGGTGCGCGAACTGGCGGCAGCCGGCCATGAAGTTTTGATTTACGACAATCTGAGCACGGGCGATCGCCGGTTATCCAGCGGATTTGAGCTGATCGAGGGCGAGATTGCGGATGTAGCCAGGGTTTCCAAGTGCCTGGAACGGGCCGACGCGGTGATGCATTTTGCCGCTTCGGCTTATGTGGGCGAATCGGTGCATGATCCGCGCAAATACTTCCGCAACAATGTGGAGTCGGCGCTGAAGCTGCTTGACGCTGTGCTGGCGAGCCGGGTGCGGATATTTGTTTTTTCCTCAACCTGCGCTGTGTACGGCATTCCGGGCGCGCTTCCGATTGTGGAAGACAGCCCGAAGGAACCAATCAATCCTTACGGCGCAACCAAGCTGTTTTTGGAGCGGGCGCTCTCCGCCTATAGCGCATCGCATGGGCTACGGTATGCCGCGCTGCGCTACTTCAATGCCGCCGGAGCCCATGCGGATGGGAGCATTGGGGAGATCCACACGCCGGAGACTCATCTGATTCCGCTTGCGTTGAAGGCGGTGCTGGGCTCCGCCCCTCCGTTGAAAGTGTTCGGCAGAAATTTCGACACGCCGGACGGAACCTGCATCCGGGATTTTATTCACGTTTCCGATCTTGGTTCGGCTCATGCGCTAGCGTTGGAATCTCTGGCGCGCGGCGGCGATTCCATCCGCCTGAACCTGGGCACGGGCAGAGGCGTTTCTGTTGCGGAACTGCTGGAGTCGGTGCGCCGCGTGACCGGGAGGGAGGTCCCGCATAGCTACGGCCCCGCGCGCGCGGGCGATCCGCCGGTGCTTTTTGCGGATGCGGCGAGAGGGAAAAAAGTGCTGGGGTGGGAAGCGAAGCGGAGCCTTGACGAGATTCTGCAATCGGCGTGGAAGTGGGAGCAGAAGCTGGGCGGATAAAGGAGCGGCGGCGGACCCGTCAACCCGCGTTTGAGCCGACTTGCGCGGCGACTTCGCTGAATTCCCAGACTCCGGTTTTTCCGGCGATCCACTCGGCGGCGCGGACCGCGCCTTCGGCAAAGCCTCGGCGGGAGAAGGCTTCGTGCTTCAGCTCAATCACATCGTTGGCTGAACGGGCTTCGATGACGTGAATGCCGGAGGCGTCGCCCTCGCGCTTTGAAGTGATTTCGATTTCGAGCGCGGGGTTGGCGGCCTGCAGGACCTGCCTGATGGTGAGCGCGGTGCCGGAGGGCGCGTCTTTTTTGCCGGCGTGATGCGTTTCCGTGATGCTGAATTTGTACTGCGGCGTTGCGAGCGCAAGTGTGCGGGCCACGCGGAGCATGGCCTGGACGCCGATGGAAAAATTGGTTCCGTAGAGGAGGCCGGCGTTTTTTCGCTGCGCGAGGGTGCGCATGTTGTTGAGGTGGGCGTACCAGCCGGTGGTTCCGACGACGACGCGAGCCCCGTTGGCGAGGCAGGCGCGGAGGTTGTGGACCACGGCCTCAGGCGTGGTGAAGTCGATGACGGCGTCGAAGCCGGCGAGGAACGGGCCAGTGAGCGCGGAGGCGTTATGGTTTTCCTCTTCGCCGAGCACACGCACACCATGACCGTGCTGGTGGGCCACGTCGGCCACCAGGCTGCCGGTTTTGCCGCGTCCTAAAACGAGAAAGAGCATGGAGGTGTCTCCTGTGTTCAGTGTAGCGTGATGCTGTGGACGGAAAAGTGCAGGTTTCTCCGCTGCGCTCGCTACGCTCGCTCCGGTCGGGATGACAAGCTTATTCAGTCACCCGGCCAAATAGATTTCTCAGGGGCTAAAGCCCCCATCTATTTTGAATGTCTTGCGGCACGACTGAAGTCGTGCCCTGATACGAAACGAGGCTTGTCAGCAGGCTGTGAAACCGTGCGCTGATACGAAACGAGTTTTTCAGCAGGCTGTTCAGCCGCTCCAGTCGTGCGAGGCTAACTCACGCTTTCGGTTTCTCGCTTGCGGATGGCCTCGATGTCGAAGATGTCCGGGTCGGGCTCGTTGAAGAACTCGGCGTGGAGGGAGCGGATGGCTTCTTCGGCGTCGTCTTCGTCGATCATGAAGCTCATGTTGATTTCTGATGCGCCCTGGGAGATCATGCGCACGTTGACGTGGCGGATGGCCTGGAAGACGCGGGCGGCGATTCCCCGATGGCCGCGAATGTTTTCGCCGACCATGCAGATGAGGGCCTTGCGGCCTTCGTATTTCACGTCGGCAAGATGGCTGAGAGCGGCGGCGATTTCCGGGAGCTTCTCGTTGGAGTCGACGGTGAGGGAGACGCTGACCTCGGAGGTGGAGACCATATCGACGGCGCACTTGTGGCGGTCGAAGACCTCGAAGATGGCGCGCAGATAGCCGTGCGACATCAACATGCGGCTGGCCACGACATCGATGATGGTGAGGCGGCGCTTGACGGCGATGGACTTGAAGGGGCTGCGACAGTGGGGCGCGAGCGAGATGATGCGGGTGCCTTCGTTTTCCGGGTTGCGCGAATTGAGGACGAGGACGGGAATGTTCTTTTTGACGGCGGGCAGGATGGTGGCCGGGTGCAGAACCTTGGCGCCGAAGTAGGCGAGCTCGGCGGCTTCCTCAAAGCTGATGGTTTTGACCCTGAGGGCGCCGGGCACGATGCGCGGATCGGTGGTCATGATGCCGTTGACGTCGGTCCAGATTTCGATGGCCGCGGCGTCGATGCCTCCACCGACGAGGGCGGCAGTGAAGTCGGAGCCGCCGCGTCCGAGGGTGGTGGTCACGCCTTTTTCCGTTGCGCCGATGAAGCCGCCCATCACGACGACCCGGCCTTCGGCGGCGTGGGGCAGGACGTATTCCTTGAGGCGCTGCTCGATCAGCGCGTCCTGGGGGACGGCTTTGCCGTGCTGCGCATCGGTGATGATGCATTGGCGGGCATCGATGTGGATGGCGTTGAGGCCGCGATGCTGAAATGCCTGCGCGATGATGCGGCTGGAGAGCCGCTCGCCTTCCGAGACGATCATGTCGCTGATGCGCGGGGTGAGCTCGCCGACGGCGGCGAGGCCGCGGAGGACTTCTTCCAGTCCGCAGAATTCGGCGTCGATCCATTTGGCAAGCTCGTCGATGGCCTGGGCGGAGACGAGAGCCGCGGCGGTTTCGATATGGCGGTGGCGAAGGCGCGCGGCGAGGGCGAGAGCGCCAGCGCGGTCTCCGAGTCCGGCGGCGGCGGCGGCGGCGAGGAGCTGGTCGGTGACCTTGGCCATGGCGCTGACCACGACGACGGGCCTGAAGCCTTTGTCGCGGCGGACCTGCACGATGCCGGCGGTGCGGCTGATGGCGGTGGCGTCTTCGACCGAAGTTCCGCCGAACTTCATGACCACGAGATTTGAGCCGGGGAGATTGCTCATGCCGGGACTGCTACCTGTTGGACTTTGTCGGGGTCGAGTTTTCCGAGCGAGACGAGCAGCTCGGCGTTCAGCAGCGTGGCCCCGGCTGCGCCGCGAATGGTGTTGTGCGAGAGCACGGTGAATTTCCAATCGAGCAGCGTGCAAGGGCGGAGGCGTCCGACGGTGGAGGCCATTCCCTTGCCGCGCATTTTATCGAGGCGCGGCTGGGGGCGGTCTTCGAGCGGCGTGAATTCGATGGGCTGCGCGGGAGCGGTGGGGAGATCGCGCCCGGCGAGCGGCGTGAACTCGCGCCATGCATCGAGGATTTGTTCGCGGGTGGCCTTGCGGGAAAGCTTGATGCTGACGCTCTCGGTGTGTCCGTCTTCGACGGAGACGCGGTTGCAGTGGGCGGTCATTTTTGCTTCAAGCGGACGGATGAGTTTGCCGTCGCGGGAGCCGAGCAGGCGGAGGGTTTCGGCC
>JBAUHD010000390.1:0-11587 GCA_049680085.1 Acidobacteriaceae bacterium | reverse complement strand
TGGCATAGTTGGGGTAGAGGCGGTGGACATTGCCGCCGCAGCAGGCGGTACGCTGGCCGGGGTTCGGCTGATAGGCCATCATGTACCCGCCGTGCTCCATCACGTTGTGGTCCGACTTCTCCGTGGTCAGAAACTGATTGGGACAGGAAAAATATTGCAGCGCCTTCCAGTCGCTACGGATCGCCCCCGGGCCGGCATTGAAGCAGGCACGCTCGATCCTGTCCCCCCACTCACCATCGCCGGTGGCCTGCAGCATATAGCCCCAGCCCCAGGTGTGATCCACGATGTCGCAGGTTTCGTGGGAGTCGAGCGAGGTGCGGGTGCGGAACCACTCCGATGTTGAGGGAATGCCGTCCACCAGCATATGGTGCGAGAAGATGCGCTGCTGAGCGGCAAGAGCGAAGCGCAGGTACTCCGGATTTCCGGTGTACCTGTAAAGAATTGCCGGCAGCTTCGCGGTCTCCGCATAAGTAACACCGTGAGCGTGAATGGGACTGTTGGCAAAGACGCGTGACTCACCGAGGTCGCCATTGTCGGGGTTCGCGGCTGCCTGAGCCTGGTAGCGCCGCCAGGCGTCCTCGGCCAGCGCCAGCAGCTTCGCGTCGCCTGTCTTGCTGTAGCACCAGAGCATCGGTTCGAGGTTGGTGATATTGCGTCCGGGCAGGGCGTAGTCGGCGGGATCGTTGCGGTAGTGCCGTTGGATGGCCTCGGCGATTCCGGCCGGACCCACATGAGCTTCTGCACAGGCCATCAGGCTGCGGAAGAATACCATCTGCGGCCAGCGGTGCTCGTCGCCCACCGGGTTCTTAAAATAGGCGGGACCAAGATACCCGTGCGCCGCGGCGTGGTGCAGGGTATACAGAATGGGTATCTGCGTCTTCTGAAACAGCGCGGCGTCCTTCATCACGATGGCCAGCCGCGTGGCGCCGTCGATCCAGTAGGCGCGCTGCTCCCAGGGCCACCAGCTGGGGCCCTGTTCGAGGCCGTTCCAATACTCCGCGGAAAAGGGCCAGGATATATCCGGCAGCTGCGAGCCAAGCTCCGCAGCCTGCCTCGCAAGATAATTACCCAGCCAACCTTGCGGCTCAACGGCGCCGGGAGCCAGCTCTGTCATGGCTCCATATGTGGTAACAGAAGGATTCATTTCCGCAGCTCGAGCACGGCCTCCGGCAACCAGCAGCGCGGCGCTGGCGAGACTCAACTCAAGGAACTTACGACGGTCGATTGTGGTGCGATTGGCTGAATCCTGATCTGACTCTGAATACATTCGAACCCCTGGCTTTCTGCTTCCAAATCCTTAAAGATTGACCGACACAGATTCATGTGAATACTGAGCGTGCGCGCTCAGTTCCACAATGCGTACGGACCTATCCGATCTCTCGTTGCATATCATAAATCAGTCCTGCGTATTCAACGGATCGTAGTTGTAGCCTGGAGGCCTGATCGCCGGAGACAAGGACTTGCTGGCGTTTGCCGGGGAAGTATTCGATTGTGGCTCCGGCTGAATTCTGTGAGCGGCACGGATGAACTCGGGTCAGCGGGCCGCAAACGTGAGGGGTCGCCGAGGGTCACTCCAAACCATTGTCGGCAGCGGCGAGAGGGCATACAATCTTCGCGAACCAAGCACTGAGCGGTTCAAACGCAGGAGCCAATCCGATGAAGACAATCCATACCGTGGACGAATACCTGTCTGCTCTGCCGAAGTCTTCGAAAGACAAGATTGAGGTGTTGCGGCGGACGATCCGGCAAGCAGCGCCGGAAGCCGAAGAAGTCATCAGCTACAATATGCCCTCGTTCCGATGGAACGGAATACTGGTGTGGTATGCGGCTTTCAAAAAGCATATCGGGTTCTATCCCAAGCCTTCTGCGATTTTGGCTTTCCAACCTAAGCTAACGCTCTACAAGACCTCCAAGGGCGCCATTCAGTTTCCAATTGAGGACCCCATCCCGGAGGAACTCGTGAAGGAAATTGTCAGGTTCCGAGTGAAGGAGAATGCGCGGGCGAAATCGTAACAGGGCGAAGCACTTTCTGAGCAGTGGCGGCAGGGCGCTCTGCGAACTCCCGGTCGAGTCATAGTTGCGGGAAGTGCGAGAAACAATCGCCGGGCGAGGATTCGCATACAATTGGGGGTTCTTCAGGAGCAGACAGATGAAAGGTTTGATTAGCCGCTTGGCGGTGGTTGGGGTGGTTTGTGTTTCTCTTACTGCAATGGCTCAGTATCACGGAACCGTGCATGGGCGGGATGGAATTACGCTGCCGCCTCCTCCGGTCGCCACGGTCAAGCCGGTCACGGATGATTACTTCGGCACCAAAGTCGTGGACGATTACCGCTGGCTTGAGGACGCGAAGAGTCCCGCGACGCGGGCGTGGATTGACGAGGAGAACACCTACACGCAGAAGTATCTCGACCAGGTGAAGGTGCTGCCGGAGATTCGGAAGGGCCTGACGGCGCTGGAGCGCGTGGATGAATATTCGGTGCCGACGCTGCGGGCCGGGAAGTATTTCTTCAACAAGCGGCTGGCGAACGAGAACCAGGCTTCGATCTATGTCCGGGACGGCTGGACCGGCAAGGACGTTCGGCTGGTGGACGCGGGCACGCTGAGCAAGGACCAGGACACGTCGGTGCATATCTGGGATGTATCCGATGACGGCGACCTGATGATCTATGCGGTTCGGCACGGCGGGGCCGACGAGTCGGCGCTGCATTTTCTGCGGGTGAAGGAGCGGACGGAGCTTCCCGACGTCCTGCCTTTGGCGCGCTACTTCGGAGCGAGCCTGAGCCCGGACGGCAAGGGCGTGTATTACTCCAAGTTCACGCATGAGGGAACGACGGTGTGGTTCCACAAATTCGGGGCACCGGTTTCAGCGGACGCGAAGATATTCGGCGGCGAGTATCGCGGGCAGAAGCTGGGCGAGATGGCGCTGGTCAGCGCGTACATCACCGACAACCACCACTATCTCGTCATCCACATCAGCCACGGGGTTCCGGCGACCGAGGACGACATTCTCGTGAAGGACCTGCGCAAGCCGGGAAGCGCGCTGGTCCCGCTGGTGTATGGCGTCAAGGCGCATACCAGCGCGACGAACATCGGCGGCCGGTTCTTTTTGATGACGGACTATGAAGCTCCGAATGTGCGGATCGTGGAGGCCGTGCCGGGCGACCAGCCTTCGGCGTGGAAAACGGTGGTCCCCGAAGGCAAGAACGTGATTGACTCCGACAGCATTGTGGGCGGAAAGCTGTTCGTTTCGCGGCTGCGCGATGTGAAGACGAAGACGACGATCTATTCGCTGGACGGAAAGAAGATCGGGGAGCTGACCTATCCGGGGATCGGAAGCGGATCGGTGGTGGTGGGGCAGGCTACGGCGCGGGAGGGTTTCTACACCTACGAATCGTTCATTACGCCGCCGTCGATTTACCGCTACGACACCAAGACTGGGAAGACAGACACGTTTTTTACGCCGAAAGTCCCGTTTGATTCGTCGCAGTATGAGGTACACCAGGTCTTCTATCACTCGAAGGATGGGACGCGGGCTCCGATGTTCATTGCCGGCAAGAAGGGCCTGCCGCAGAACGGGAAGACGCGGCTGCTGATGACGGGCTACGGCGGGTTTGATCTGCCCATGCTGCCGGGGTGGAATCCCGAATATGCGTGGTGGATGGAGCAGGGCGGCTATTTCGCGCTGCCCAACCTGCGCGGCGGAGATGAATACGGCGAGGCGTGGCACAAAGCCGCGATGTTCGGCAACAAGCAGAACGTGTTCGATGACTTCTACGCCGCGGCGGAGTATCTGATTCAGAACAAGTACACCACGCCGGAGCGGTTCGCGATTCGTGGCCGCTCGAACGGCGGGCTGCTGATGGGCGCGGCCATGACCCAGCGTCCGGATTTGTTCGGGGCCATCTGGTGCGGGTATCCGCTGCTGGATATGCTGCGCTACCAGTATTTCGAGTTCGGGCGGCTGTGGACGACCGAGTACGGCAGCTCACAGAACGCGAAGGATTTTCCATATCTGCTGAAGTATTCGCCCTACCAGAACGTGCACAAGGGAATGAAATATCCGGCCATCATGTTCTTCACCGGCAGCAGTGATACGCGGGTGGACCCGATGAACGCGCGCAAAATGACGGCGCGGATGCAGGCCTCGACGGGCGGCGGCCGTCCCATTTTGCTGCACTATTCGCTGAAGGGCGGGCACAGTTCGGGAGTTTCGCTGAATCAGTTGGTGGAGGACCAGTCGACGGAGCTTGGGTTTCTGTGGACGGAGACGGCATGGCCCGACAGCGACTAGCCTCGGCGAGGGATCCCGCGGGTCCAACCAGGTTTGTTTTCCCATAAAGCGTGTTTCCGGCGTGCCGATAGTCATGGCAGACGCTGGAGGGTGTGGTGTCGGCGCTCCGCGTACACGTTTTCATTCTGGGAAGGTAAACCATGGGGGTCCTCGCGCCGCAGGTGGATTGGGGGCAGCGATTCGCGCTGGCGGCGAAGGCGTCTCTGGACGGCTTCTGGGACCTGGACACGCGGACCGGCGAGGTTGGCTATTCCTCGCAGTGGCAGCAGATTGCCGGATTTGAGCCGGAAGAGCATACAGCGACGCTCGAGCATTGGCTGAAGCGGGTACATTCGGAAGATCGGGCGCGGCTGGAGGGCGAGCTGCGGGCTCTGCGCGCAGGCAAGGCACGCTGGATGAGGAACGAGCACCGGCTGCGGAACGAAGGCGGCATGTGGCGCTGGGTGGCCGTGCGGGCGATGGCGGCGAGTGACGGACGAGGGTCGATCACGCGGATCGCCGGGGCCATTACTGATCAGACCGAGCGCAAGCTGTCCGATCCGCTCACCGGCCTGCCGAACCGGCTTTTTTTCATCGACCATCTGGAGCGGCGGTTTCAACGGGCGCGGGAGCGCGGCGAGTGGGACTTCGCGGTACTGTCGCTGGGGCTGGAGCGCTTCAAACTGGTGAATGAGCGGTTGGGGTATGAGGGCGGCGACGCCCTGCTGGCGGAAACGGCCAACCGGCTGACGGGCTCGGTGGGGAAGTGGGGAATCTCCCCCGAGACGGTGGTGGCGCGGCTGAACACCGCGGATTTCCTAGTGTGCCTGGAAGGCATGGAAAGCGAAGCGGCGGCCGCCGAGGCGGCGCGGAAGCTTGCCGAGGAGCTGCGGCGGCCCTTCCAGTGGCGGTGCCGAAAGGTAACGCCGGAGGCGGCCATGGGCCTGGTGCAGGCCGAGGCGGCCATTGCGAGTCCGGAGGAGCTGATGCGCGACGCGGATACGGCGCTGGCGGAGGCGAAATCGGCGGGTCGCGGAAATCTGGCGTGCTACTCGGCGGGGATGCGGGAGCGGGCGCTTGAGCAGATGCAGATGGAAGCCGACCTCGAGGCGGCGATTCGCGAGCAGGGTCTCCCGGAGCCGAGGGGCGCGCAATGCTGCGAGCGCGAGGCGGGGGGCCGCGGCGGGCAGTTGGTGCTCTATTATCAGCCGGAGATTGATCTGGCCACGCGGCGGATTATCGGCTTTGAGGCGCTGATGCGGTGGCGTCACCCGGGCCGCGGGCTGGTGATGCCGGACGAGTTCATTCCTCTGGCGGAGGAAACGGGGCTGATCGTTCCGCTGGGCGACTGGGGGCTGGCCGAGGCTTGCCGCCAGGTGATGGAATGGCGCGATCTGATGCGGGAGCAGGTTTCAAGGCAGGCTTCGGATCAGGTTCCGAAGCAGGGTCCCGATCTGCGGGTGAGCGTCAACCTTTCGGCCAAGCAGTTTGGTCGTCCGGGGCTGGTTGGCCGGGTTGCCGAGATTCTGGCGCGCGCGGCGATTCCGGCCTCCCACCTGCGCCTGGAGGTTACGGAAAGCAGCCTGATGAGCCACGCGGACACGGCCAAAGACACGATGGAGGGTTTGCAGAAGCTGGGCGTCGGGCTGCACATGGACGATTTCGGGACCGGCTACAGTTCGCTGAACCACCTGCACCGGTATCCGTTTGACACGCTCAAGATTGACCGCTCGTTCATCCAGGAGATGGCGGCGGAAAAGAGCAGCACGGAGATTGTGCGCACGATTCTGGGGCTGGCGCAGTCGCTGCGGATGGAAGTGGTGGCCGAAGGGATTGAGACCGAGGAGCAGGTGAGCCAGTTGCAGTCGCTCGGTTGTCGGCTGGGGCAGGGCTACTACTTCGCCCGGCCCATGGCTCCGGAGGCAGTGAGCGCCATGTTGATGGCGGCGGTGTAGCGGAAAGCCTTGCTCGCAGCAACGTAGCAATTCGGATTTGAGCAGTTGCGGAGGCGAAAGCGGAAGGCGTTCATTCGCCCGGCACCGTGAGGCCGCGGCGGTGAGCCATCTCCTGGCCCATTGTTTCCCTGCCGGAGTCGGAGAGGAACTCGCGCGCGGCGGTGAAGACCTCGGACTCTTCGATGCGAATGTGGCGCTCATAAAAACCGAGCAGGTCGCCGAGGATGGTCTTCAATTGCTCGCGGTCGCTCGCCGGGCAAACGCCGTTCTCAAGCCAGGTGCGGCAGATTGCGTCCACTTCGAGGTGCCGCTGGTCGGCCCAGCGATGCTCGGTCTCCAAGTTGTCGATTCTGGCGAAAAGCTCGACGATGCGGGGGCCTTCCATTTCGCGCAGGCGCGGGAAGAGGGACTCTTCCTCGTCGGCGGTATGGCGCGGGGCTGATTCGCGAAAATACTTCAGAGCTTTTTCGAGGGTGACGCGGTGGCCGGGGTCGAGCGGGCCTAGCTCAGCTTCGGCTGCGACCTTGATGAGGTTTTTGAGGAAGAAGAGGATGCGCTTGTGGCAGTCCTCAAGCATTCCGATGGGTTGATGGAAGTCGCTTTCCGGCTTCTGGCCGATTTGCATCAGCATGATTCGCTTCTCCTACTGCGCCGCGAGGCGGGGCTGCTTTTTTAAGCGGCCCGCAAACTTCGGCCTCGCGGCGGCGGGAGGCCGAATCAGCCGGCGACTTCGACCATCCGGTCTACGCGGTCGTAGTCGTAGGCTTCGTAATCGACGATCGGGGTTTCCACAAAGTTCTCTTCAAGCGGCGGCGACTGGATGCTCCATTCGAGTCCGGCGGCGCGCCACGGATTGGCTCCGGCGACCTTGCCATACTTGATCGACCAGATCAGGTAGAGCATGGGAAGCAGGTAGCCGATAGCGAGAACGGAGGCGCCGGCAGTGGACAGAACGTTGAGCACCTGGAATTCCGCGGGATAGGACCAGTAGCGGCGCGGCATTCCGAGGTAGCCGACGATGAACTGCGGGAAGAAGGTCAGGTTGAATCCGAGGAACAAAATGAGCGCGGCCATCTTGCCGAGAGATTCGGGATACATTCGCCCTGTCATTTTGGGCCACCAGAAATGGAGGCCGGCCATGATGGCGCTGACCATGCCTCCCACCATGACGTAATGGAAGTGGGCGACGATGAAATAAGTCTCGGTCAGATGAATGTCCATGCCCAGCGTGGCGAGGAAGATGCCGGTAAGCCCGCCCATGGTAAACAGGCCGATAAAGCCCAGCGCGTAGAGCATGGGCGTGTCAAAGGAGATCGAGCCCTTGTACATGGTGGCCGACCAGTTGAAAACCTTGATGGCCGAGGGCACAGCGACCATCATGCTCATCAGAGAGAAGACCAGCGCCGAGTAGTTGGAGATGCCCATGATGAACATGTGATGGGCCCAGACAAAGAAGCTGAAAACCGCGATGCCCACCGAGGAGAAGGCGACGGCCGTGTATCCGAAGACGCGCTTGCGCGAGAAGGCGGAGATGATCTCGGAGATGATTCCCATTCCGGGAAGGATCATGACGTAAACGGCCGGGTGCGAATAGAACCAGAACAGATGCTGGAACAGAAGCGGATCGCCGCCCATGCTGGGGTCGAAGATGCCGATGCCGGTGATGCGCTCAAGCACCAGCAGGGCCAAGCTGATGGCGATGACCGGCGTGGCCAGAATGAAGATGATGGCGGTGGCGTAATAGGACCAGATGAACAGCGGCAGTCGAAACCACGTCATGCCGGGAGCACGCAATCGGTGGATAGTGACGACGAAATTGACGCCTGTAAGAATAGATGAGAATCCGGCGACAAATATCCCCATTGCGGCGGCGACCACATGAGTGTTGACGTAGTGCGTGCTCAGCGGAGTGGTAAAGGTCCACCCGGTATCCACGCCGCCCCAGATCATCATGTACAGCTCGAAGCAGCCTCCGGTGAGGAACAGGTAGTAGCTGAGGAGGTTGATTTTGGGAAAGGCGACGTCGCGCGCGCCGATCATGATGGGAATGAGGAAGTTGCCGAAGACGGCGGGGGCGATCGGCACCAGGAAGAAGAACACCATGATGATGCCGTGGATCGAGAACAGCTTGTTGTAGGTATCGGCGGCGACCAGATCACCGGCGGGCGTGAGCAACTCCAGCCGGATGAGGCCCGCCGCCGTGCCGCCGATGAGGAAGAAGAAAACGGTGGTCAACAGATAGAGGATGGCGATGCGCTTATGGTCCTGCGTAAGTAGCCAGGATTTCAGGCCATATTTGCTGTTCAAATAGGTGTAACGCGGCGGTGTTAACAGCGGGGCCGATGCAGTCGCCATTCCAATGTCCGTCCTCTAATTCAGTAATCAGAAATTTCAGGCCCCCCGGATACCCAGAAGAGCTTCGGGCTGAATTGTAGGCGAGAATTCCGCCCCTTTCAATGGCGCAATTCGGCGAACGCGAATCTTGAAGAGTTCCGGACCCCGCTGAATGTAGTTCCACTCGGCCTCGCCGGGGCGCAGCGAGTCCATCTGGCGGTTCAGCGGAACGGGGTCATGGTCGTTGACGATGATGAGGGCTTCGCCCACTTGCAGCGCGTCAAATGTAGAGAAAATAAAAGGATGGCGCTGCGGGCCGGGAATCTGGCGGACGTCGATGACCTGCTCCTCGATGGCCTTTTCCGGGGCCGGGGCGTTGCCGGCTGCGATGACAAACAAGGACGAATCCTCGTGGGCTTCGAGATGATGGGGCACCCCGCCCTCAATCTGGATGGCCTCGCCTGCGCGCAGGTCGACGGGCGTCGCGCCATCATAAAAGGTAATGTGGCCGGTGACGGCATAGACCGTGACGATGCTCTTGTTAGCGTGCTCGGGCACAGCCTGGCCCTTGCGCAGGTTCAGCAAAACCATCCGGTAGTCAGGGCGGTTTACGAGCACCTTGGGCAGGAATTTTGCATCGTCATATTCAATGAGGTCGCGTACGCTGAATTTGGGCATGATGAAACACTTCTCCAGAATTCTGTAAAGTATCGAGTTCAATGCTGACGCTACGCGGCGAGCGCGGAAAATACCGTGACTTAGGTCACAGGAACGAATTTCGATTCGGGAAAGTCTATCAATACAGGAAGGTTGGCATGATTCAACTGAAGCGTGTGTACGATGCGGCGGAGTCGGGCGACGGAACGCGGTTTCTGATTGAGCGGCTGTGGCCTCGAGGCATTAAAAAAGAGGCACTGAAGATGGATGCGTGGATCAAGGATGCGGGACCGAGCACGGAGTTGCGGAAGTGGTTCAGCCATGATCCGGCCAAGTGGAAGGAGTTTGAGCGGCGGTATGCGAAGGAACTGGATGAGCGCCCGGAGGTGTTGGAGCCGATTCGCAACGCCGCGAAACACGGGACCGTGACGCTGCTGTTCAGCTCGCATGACCAGGAACACAACAATGCCGTAGCGCTGAAGGAATATTTGGGGAAACACAAAAGCTAGCTACCAGCTCTTAGCTGCTAGTGTCCGGGTCTGAAATAGTTGTCATAAATGCGATGTCATCCTGAGCGGAGTTTGGCGCGTTTTTGCGCCAAACGGAGTCGAAGGACCTGCGGTTGGGATGCTGGATTTATGCAATGGACTTTAGATTCACCACACTAGCTAAACCTGTTTGACGGTCCGCCCCAACTCAGAAGGCCTTCCGCGATTTAAGTCACAGCGGGCTGCGCCGGGCCGGTGTCACAATAAATAGTGGAGACAAATATGACGGCGACCCTATCCCGGAGCGCTCCGACGGATGACGCGCGCATCGCCAATGAGCGGCGCAGCCAGCAACTGGTGACGGCCTTCGTGGCCAGCGGGCTGGTTTTTATGCTGCTGCCGGGGACGTTCCTCGGCGTGTGGAACCTGCTGAGCATTTCGGCGGCGCACGGGCCGGGGTCGATTTCGCCGGCGTGGCTGCAGGCGCATGGGCAGGCGCAGATCTTCGGCTGGATCGGGTCGTTCATTCTGGGCATCGGCTTTTATTCGCTGACCAAGATTCGGAGCACCATGACGTTTCCGGCGAAGGCGGGATGGACGGTGTGGGGGCTGTGGACCGCCGGGGTGCTGCTGCACTGGCTGGGCGGGGTGACGGGCGATGAGTGGCGCGTGGTGATGCCGGTTTCCGGCGTGCTGCAACTGGCCGGGTTTGCGCTGTTTTATCGTTCGGTAAGAAAGTATCGTCCGGTGGCGTCGACGCCGAGGCCGGGCGCGCCGCAGATCGATGCTACCTGGATGAAGATTGTGGCGGCGGGGACGGTGGCGTTTCTGGTGACGCTGGCGGTGAACTGCGGGCTGATGTTCTGGGACGCGCTGCAAGGCAGCTCGCCCGCGCTGCCTCATGTGACAGACGAGAAGTTTGTGGTGCTGATGGTGTGGGGCGTGCTGGTTCCGACAATATGGGGATTCAACGCGCGCTGGCTGCCGATTTTTATTGGGCTCAAGCAGCCCCGTCGTGGCGGGCTGTTCCTGGCTTATGGGATCAGTGTGGCGGCGATTGTTTCGACGTTCTTAGATCTGATTCCGCTGGCCACGGTGCTGTTTGAGATTGCGGCGCTGCTGGCCATTGACGCGCTGCACGTGTGGCAGCCGGCGGTGCATCCCGCGAAGCTGATCAACGTGCATCGCAGCTTTCCGTTCTTTGTGCGGATGACTTACGCGTGGCTGATTGTGTCGTGCGTGCTGGCGCTGATGGCGGTGCCGATGGACCACTCGGGCGGGTTCTGGGGAGCGAGCCGCCACGCGCTCACGGTTGGCTTTGTGGCCGGAATGGTGTTCTGCATTGGGCAGAGGGTGCTGCCCGCCTTCTGCGGCATGAAGGTGCTGTGGAGCACGCGGCTCATGTTCTGGTCGCTGGCGCTGCTCTATGCGGGCTGCTTTCTGCGGGTGCTGGCCGAGCCGCTGGCGTATGAGGGAATCTGGCATCCGGCGTGGAAAATCCTGCCGGTTTCGGCGGTGGTGGAGCTGACCGCGGTGACGCTGTTCGCGCTGAATCTGGCCGTGACGCTGGTGCTGCGGCCGGCGCATTTGCGGGCGAAGTCGGCAGCGTAAATTTGGCAGCCGTCCTTCTCTCACCTGTTTTTCAGGATTTTCCCAGTCGGGCTCCATGCTGGTCTTCACCGGCGCGGGAGCCATGAGCCTGGACCGGAAATTCGGCTTCTCGTAGCAGTGGGACCGAAACCGCCTCATTTTTTGTGCGGGCGGTGGAGCATGAATTCATTCAGCGCTTCCAGGCCAAGCGAAATGGTCTCTTTGGGAACGGAGTAGCTGAAGCGCACGTGTCCCTCGCCCTGCGCTCCGAAGACGACGCCGGGAATGGTGGC
>JBAUHD010000389.1:0-4447 GCA_049680085.1 Acidobacteriaceae bacterium | reverse complement strand
TTGGCATGGTCAGCAATGCGCGCAGCGAGACCAGCGGCATCGGGGCCGACATTATTGTTCGGCCGCCGAATGCCAGCTTCATCAGCGCAGTGGGCGGGGCGCCGGTTCCGGCCAAAATTGCGACCGTGCTGGCCAAGCTGCCGCACGTGGCCGTGGCCGCGCCAGCTGTCGCCAACTTCAATATGGCGCACGGGGTGGAGACCATCTGGGGCATTGACTTTGCCAGCTACAACGCGCTGCGGCCGTTCGTGTTTCTCTCCGGAGGGCCGTTTCAGGGTCCGAACGACGTGATTGTCGACGACCTGTTTGCCCGCGCCGCGCCGAAGGGCCAGGCCCGCGAGGTGGGCTCAAACATCAATCTGCTGAACCATGAGTTCCGCATTTGCGGCATTGTCGAGCATGGCAAGGGCGGGCGCGTCTTTCTGCCCCTCCAAACCCTTGGCGCGCTGATGGGCTCGCCCCACAATGCCTCTCTCTTCTATATCAAGAGCGATGACCTGAAGAACCAGGGGTTGATTACCAGCGAGATCAAGGCCACGCCGGGGCTGGAAAATTATCAGGTGCAGACGATTCAGGAGTGGATGTCGCTGATGACTCCGGAGCACCTGCCGGGGTTCAACATCGCGTTGGATACGGTCATCACCATCGCCGTCATCGTTGGCTTTCTGGTTATCTTCCAGTCGCTGTACACGGCGGTGATGGAGCGGACGCGCGAAATCGGGATTCTGAAGTCCATGGGCGCGTCGAAGCTCTACATTCTGAATGTGATCTTGCGCGAAGCTCTGCTCGTGGCCGTTGCCGGCGTCATTGTTGGATTAATCGCGACCCAGATCATTAAGTTCGGGCTTGATTTTCACTACGCCAAGTTTTCATTCCAGCTTACGAACAGGTGGCGCGTGTACGCGGCGCTGATCGCGCTGGGAGGCTCACTGCTGGGGGCGATCTATCCGGCGTGGAAGGCGGCGCGGAAAGACCCTATCGACGCTTTGGCGTATGAGTAGGGCTGGCTCTCCCGCACGCTCTGCGCACCGCATTGATGCAGGCTTTCACTCCAGTGACAAGTGGGCCTTCTTAACCTCGCTTAAGAGGAGAACTGGCTCGCTGCCGCTCTGGCCGCTTTTTTGCTGACTTGCGAATTGGCTACTGCTCGAGCGCCTCGGCAATGGCCTTTTCGGCCAGTGGAGTCATGATCGCGTATCCCCTGGCTGTGGGATGGACCCCATCGAAGGAGAGCCCGGGCTTCATGCCGCCTTCGGCATCGGTCAGCGAATCGTAGTAGTCGAGGTACACGTCGCCATCTTTGCGGCTGAAGTCCTTCAGCCAGGCGTTCAACGCGCGAATTTCGTCGGCGGGCTTCGCTCCCGGCTTCCACGGATAGGCGAACGCGGGCGTAATCGACGCCAGCACCACCTTGATCCCGTTCGCCCTGGCAATGGCCGTCATGGATTTGAAGTTGTCCTCAATCATCTCCGGGGTCGAGGGGCCGGTGTTTCCGGCAATGTCGTTGGTTCCGGCCAGAATGACCACGACAGCGGGATGCAGGTGAACGACATCCTGCTGAAAGCGGACCAGCATTTGCGGAGTGGTCTGGCCGCTGATGCCGCGGTCCAGATAGGGCTTGCCAGGAAAGAAATCGACCACGCGCTGCCAGTTGTCGGTGATGGAGTCGCCGTAGAAGACTACGCGCTTTGCGCCGGACGCTGGAGTCTCCAGGGCCGCGTTGGCCGTGCTATAGCGGTCAAGCTGCGGCCAGTCCGCGAGCTGAGCCTTCATGTGCTCCACTTGTTTGGCCTGCGGGCAGGGCGCGGCGGCGGGCGCGGGAGTCTGCGCGGAGAGCGGTAAAAAGGAAAGAAGGGCGATGCTCAGGATCAAACCTGAATTCATAGTGATGGCCTCCGTGCAAAGCTTGATGAAAGAAATGATGAACAAATTGTACCTAGTCGGGATGCGTCTGCCCTGCGACCGTGCCGTGCCTGAGCGTTCCTTCGGCGGCGGCCCGCTGGAACTCCACTGCGAGAGCATCCTGCTGCTGGTCCCACCAGTCGGCTTCGTCCTCTTCGCTCTTGAAGCTCTTGTTTTGAAATTCTTCTCTCATTTTCTTCTCCTACTCGCCCGTTAATCCGATCGACTGCATTAATTGCAGCGCATTCGTGGTTTCGGCGATGCCGGGGCTTAGGCGGTAATCGAAGGAGAGCTTGCCCTCGCGGAAGGTGTCGCCGAAGTGGTAGTTGGCGGCCTTGCCGTCGAGCATGCTGACGATTTCGGTGAGGGCGAGGTCGTGGGTGGTCACGATGCCGATGGCGCGATGGCGGAGCAGGCCGCGGACGATGGATTCGGTGCCGACGCGACGGTCGTGGGAGTTGGTTCCGGAGAGCAGTTCGTCGAGCAGGAAGAGTACCGGAATGTCGCGTCCGGTGAGGTCGTAGATTTGCTTGAGCCGGGTGATCTCGGCGTAGAAGCGCGAGAGGCCACCGGCCAGCGAATCGAGAATGCAGATCGACGCCGCGACCTGAAGCTCCGACAGGACCATTCGCCTCGCCCGCACCGGAGCGCCAGCCTGAGCCAGGACCGCGTTGATGCCGACGCTGCGGGTGAAGGTGCTTTTCCCGGCCATGTTGGGACCGCTGATGATGATGAGGCGGAGTCCTTGTCCGCCGTCCTCGACGGGAGCGCGGCCCAGTTTTACGTTGTTGCCGACGGCGTGGCCGAGGACCAGCGGATGCGCCAGCTCGTCGGCTTCCAGGTAGGGCCCTTCGGAAGCGAAATCCGGAAAGATGTACTCCGGGTGCTCGCGCGCGAAGATGGACAGCGCGAGCAGGGCCTCGATCTCCGCCGATGCGCTCATCCAGTCGCGCACCGCCGCGCCGTAGCGGGCGCGCCAGCGCTCCGCTGCCCAGACCCATTGTTGCGACCAGAAGATGAGCGGGTCCACGGCCTGCACCATCAGGTTGTGCGCGCCGACAATCCACTCGCGGTAATCGTTGAGCTTTGCGAGGGCCCGCGACGGCGCCGCGCCGGAAGCCCGCAGCCGGGCCTGCAAGCCGGCCAGCTTTTCCGAGCGGAAGTTCTCACGTTCAATGGCCGCGAACACCGCCGCCAGCAGCGGAAGCTCCTGGCCGGCGGCCTCGACCTCCTCGGCAGCCTCGGCTGTGCCCTTGCGCCAGGCGTAGCTCAGGGCGGCGTTCAGCACCGTGAGTCCGGCGGCCACCCAGCCCCATTCCCACAGCGGGATTCCGCCCAATCGGCTCAGCAGCCAGAACAGAACGCTCCCCGCCCAGCCGACGGCCAGCGCGAGAGCCAGCGCGCGCATCCAGACCGATCCGCCCGCATTGCCGCGGCCGGCCTCGGCCCATGCCGCCAGAGCTTCCGGAGTGCGCGCGCCTTCCGTTTGCACGTCTTCGCCCGCGAGCGCCATGCGTTCCTGGAAATCGGTCAGCGGAGCCAGCTCGCGGATCGCTGTCTGCCGCTGAAGGATCTCCGCGATAGGAGGCGCGGCCTGCAGCCAGTCGGCGAGACGGTGCTCCCCCGCGCTGGTGCGTGCCGTACACAGCAGCTCGAACAGGCTCGCTTTGCCGAACAAATCCAGGTCCCGCGCATAGGGGTGGGAAGCTTCAAGAAAAGGCTCACCCTGACGGCCGGTTCCGGCCCAGCGGCCTTCGAGCCGCGCCAGCCCGCGTTGATAGAAGCCTTTGCGCTGGCGCACGGTTCGCAGGCCGCGCAGCACGCGCTCGTGCAGGATGAAGACCACGACCAGCACCGCTACGAGGATGGCCAGCAACGGCAGTCGTCCCGGCGCGTACTTGACCAGCCATGCCGCGACGACGACCAGCAGCGCCAGCAAGGCCAGCTTCAAGCCGACGTAGCGGCGGTCGCTTCGGTGCAGCGCGGCCTCATCGCGATCCAGCGCGTTCAGGCGGGCGCGATATTCGGCTTCCGGCCCGGCTTGCGACGCGGCGTGAACTTCCGTCTGTGATTCGGTTGGCAGTGTGATTCCCTCGTCTCTGCTTCATCATACAAAGCGCGGGCGGGCCGGGATGGGCGCGAGCGCCAGGAAGTATCTCGGCATGAACCCCAGGGGCTGAAGCCCCGTACTCTTCGGACCAACAGACTGCCGCTCGCTCTAGATCTCCCAGCGCAGCAGCGAGGAGCCGACGGTGAAACCAGCGCCGACCGTCGTGGCCAGCACCAGGTCGCCCTTCTTCATTCTTCCCTCTTCGCGCGCCGATTGCATGGCCAGGGGAATGGTTCCCGCCGTGGTGTTGCCGTAGCGGTCGATGTTGATGATGACCCGCTCCAGCGGCAGGTTGAGCCGCTCCGCGCTGGACATGATGATGCGCTGATTGGCCTGATGCGGAATAAAGCAGGCCAGATCGTTCACGCCGATGCCGTTGCGCCGCAGCACCACCTCGGACGCCTCGACCATTTTGCGAACGGCGAACTTGTAGAC
>JBAUHD010000388.1:0-14106 GCA_049680085.1 Acidobacteriaceae bacterium | reverse complement strand
CACGGCATGCATCGCTCCGAGCTTGGGGTCGAGATAGCACCAGCGGCTGTTGCCAGCCAGCGCCATGGCCAGTCCGCGATTGGTGCCCTTGATCCGCATCACGCCGGCTTCGCCGCCCGGGCCCTGCACGGTGTTGGTCTGCACCATCGAGTCGTACTGCTCGTAGACCCAGCGCTTGGAACAGATATTCGGAGACGCCAACAGCTTCTTCAAATCCGCCGTGTAGTCGCGCGGCTTATTCAACGCCTCCAAAACCTCCGCCGGAGGATCAAGCGGGACAGGAGCCTTCCACGTCCCCACAGGACGGTGGTACAGCGGCGCATCATCCGTGAGCGACTGATTGGGAATATCGGCGACCACCTCGCCGTGTTGGAGGATCCGCATCCGGGGTTCACCAATCACCGTGCCGACGATGCTGGCGTCGAGTCCCCATTTGGCGAACACTTCCAGCACCTCGCCTTCGCGACCCTTTTCAGCGACCAGCAGCATCCGCTCCTGCGACTCGCTCAACATGATCTCGTAGGCGGACATGCCTGTTTCCCGCTGCGGCACGCGGTCGAGTTCTACTTCCAGTCCCACGCCGCCGCGCCCGCCCATCTCGCAGGTGGAGCAAGTGAGCCCCGCAGCGCCCATGTCCTGAATGCCCAGCACCGCGCCGGTTTGCATGGCTTCGAGGCAGGCTTCCAGCAGAAGCTTCTCCATGAACGGATCGCCCATCTGCACGTTGGGCCGCTTCTGCTCCGAGCCTTCCTTGAACTCCTCGCTGGCCATGGTCGCGCCGTGAATGCCGTCCCGTCCCGTCTTGGCTCCGACATAGATCACCGGATTGCCGACGCCCGTGGCCTTGGCATAGAAGATCTCATCCCGCCGCACCAGGCCGAGCGCGAATGCGTTGACCAGCGGATTGCCCGAGTAGCACGGCTCAAAGCGCGTCTGCCCGCCGAGATTCGGCACGCCGAAGCAGTTGCCGTATCCGGCGACGCCGCTGACTACGCCTTCCATAATGGAGTGGTTCTTGCGGATGACCTCAGGAGACGTCTCGCCGTCCGGCGCAATGGGCCCGAAGCTGAGCGAATCCATCACCGCCAGCGGCCGCGCATTCATGGTGAAGATGTCCCGCAGGATGCCGCCGACTCCGGTGGCCGCGCCCTGATACGGCTCAATGTAAGAAGGATGGTTGTGCGACTCAATCTTGAAGGCGCACGCCCAACCGTCGCCCACGTCGATGATCCCGGCGTTCTCGCCCGGCCCCTGCACTACACGCTCGCTCCTGGTGGGCAGCCGTTTCAAATGGACGCGCGACGATTTGTAGGAGCAGTGCTCGCTCCACATCACGCTGTAAATGCCAAGTTCGGTGAGCGAAGGAATGCGGCCAAGCGCGCTCAGAATGCGCTCATACTCCTCGCCCGTGATGCCGTGCTGGGCCAGAAGTTCAGGGGTTACGGCGACCGGCGGCGGGGCCACTTCGGATGCGGATTTCATGGCTCGGTACCCTTATTGTCGCATGGCGCGGGGTGCGCTGCCTCCCACGCCCGGCGCACCGCCCGGATGTGGTCAGGGGTGGTCCGGCAGCATCCGCCGACGGCCTGCGCTCCCGCCCGGAACCACGACGCGGCCCACGCTTCGTATTCCTCGATATTGGATTCGCCAAGCCAGTGGCGGTTGGCTGCATCCCAGGTCTCGCCTGAATTGGGGTAAACCAGAATCGGCTTTCCGGTCGCCGATTGCGCCGCGGCGATCAGGCTCCCCACAAACCGCGGATGGGTACAGTTCACGCCCACGGCAACCACCTGTTCCGAGCCGTTGAGCAGCGTTGCGCAATCCGCGAGTTTCTCCCCATGCGCGACATGCTCCTCGTCCCGGCAGGTGAACGAGAGCCAGGCCCGGAGCGCGGGAAAGCCGGCGAGCGCGGCCAGAATGGCCCGTGCCTCTTCGAGCGAGGGAATCGTCTCCAGCGCAACCAGATCGGCTTTGGTTTCGGCGACAGCGGCCAGCCGCTCGGCATGAAAGCGCTCGAGATCGCCGGGTCTGATTTTGTATCGACCGTGAAATTCCGCTCCGTTATGCAACGCCGCTCCATAGGGTCCGAGCGATGCCGCGATTCGAATGGGTCGGTCCGATTCGCGCCCGTATTGCTCGCGCCCGTATTGCTCGCGCGCGACTTCCGCGATTTCTACCGAACGTCGCAGCGCCCAGGCCGCATCTTCGCGCGGACGGCCCATTTCCGAGTATCCGATGGCGGAAACCTGATAGCTCGCCGTCGAGATACAATCGGCCCCAGCGCGTAAGTAATTGAGGTGAACCTGCCGGATGGCCTCCGGCGAGGTATCGAGCACATGCGCCGACCACAACGGACCCGAGATGTTGCAGCCGCGCCGCTCCAATTCAGTCGCCATCGCGCCGTCGAGCACGCGCAGATGCGATATGCCGGGATGGTTGTCGGGCTTCATGCGGACGCGTGCCGTGAGTCCAGGCCTTTTCTGATATATTCAGGATAGCTTGCTGAGAGCGCGGGAGCGACCAGGAACCCGCAGGGCAGGCATCAAGCCAAACATCGGGGAGTGGCTCAGCCTGGTAGAGCACCTGGTTCGGGACCAGGGGGTCGGAGGTTCAAATCCTCTCTCCCCGACCATCCATCTCGCACAGTGTTAACAGCCTTGGATAAGAACAACCTCCGGCGAGTTCCCGCATCGGTTCAGCCTCACTGCGGGCTTTTGCCTATCGATTGGGGGCACCCGGCGTGGCCGCGCTGCCCTCGACCGGCGACCCGCTGGAGTGCTCCCTGACTAATGGAGCGGTGAGCGTGATCCCGGTGCCGGAAATCTGAGAACTCACCGCGTGCGCATGAGTGAGCGGAGCCGAGACCGTGATGGTTTGAGTGGCGAACCTCTGAATCGAAGAGATGACGGCCGTCTCAGCGTTCGTGCCGCTGCCAACCGTGATGGTCTGGCCTTCGCCAAAGCCCTCGGTGCCGGCCACGGGAAGCACGGTCGCTCCCGCATTCGTGGCGTCGCGAACGGTGGTCGCGCCGGGCGTGCCAACGGCTTCGATCTCGGCGGTCTCGAGCTTCGCACCCGCGCCAATCCTGATCGCCTGACCCGCGCTGAAGCCTTTCACGCCAGCGACTTTGAGATTGGTGGCCCCTGCGGACGAGGATGTTGATAGGACCGTCGCGGGCTCCGTCACAAAATCGGCGCAATTGCTGTCCGTATCGTGACCATCGGGTACACGCCCTGCGCTCGTGTTCGCCGACGTGCGCGGTTCCTGGCGGCTCACGAATCCGGGCGCGGCCACGTAGCATCCGCTCTCATCGACTCCTGAGGCCGCCTGATAGCCCTCCGCGGCCCATGGATCAACCAGTCCACCGTAATTAAGGCTATCTACCACCAGGCCCGAGGCATCGCGCAGTACCATGCTGCCCTCTCTCAAGGTGACGCGGCGATCAAAAAAGGGAACGTCGCTGGTCAGCTCGGGTCCGCCAAACCACTGGTTCGGCTTCGGCGTACCCTGATAGCCTGCCGTGGTCACTGCGGCGTCACGCACAACCGCATTGACCGCATGCTCTCTCGAGAGAGGCTTATCGAGCGTGATGCCGGCGCCAAGCGGCTGGATAGGCTCATTGCTCGAATGCGCAAAAGACATCGCCGGCTCAAAGCTGATCCCCGTCCCCCGGTCGCTGAAAGGAAGATTGGCCGCGTGGTTGAACCTCAGCGGGGCTTCCAGATCCAGACCGGTGCCCAGTTCTACCACGTCCTCGCCACCGATGTGCGTCCCGTCCAGCGCGGGCGTAATCTCGATCTCCAGGACGCTGCGATGGTCCGGGTGAACCGCTTCAATGGTGACCACCTGCTTGTTGGCTGGCGTGCCAATCGTGATCTTGTCGCCCGCGGAGAGCCCTTGCCCGCGCCAGACCTCGATCCGTGTCGCCCCGCCCTTCACGTCTGACGCCAAGCGCGCGCTGACCGCCGGCGTACCGACATGCGTTACCGTGACGGTTTCAATTCCATGGCCGACACTGTCGATATCCAGCCGGATCTTATCCCCGGCGGAAATATTCTTGACCGACGTCACCTTGATATTGGTCGAGTCCGCCTTCGCGTCCGCCGCCAGATAGGCCTGCGTGCCTGGTTTGCCCACCGCCGTCACCGTCGCAACCTCATACTGCTCGAGCGTTCTTGCTGCAACGGGATACACCGCCCCATAGCCAAGCCCGATCTTCTGTCCAACCACAAAACCCGAGGTGTTCATGACAGGCACGTTGGTCGAACCGGCGGGAATCGTAATCACCGGGCCATCAGGCAGAGGCTGCCACAGCGTCGTATGGACGCTGGCTGCCGTTCCAAGGCTCGCGATCTTGCGGGTCTCCGCGTAAGAGCCGGAGCCGATGCTGAGAGTGTCCCCAAGCGACATGCCCGCCGCGCTCCTGACATGGATCGTGGCATCGCCCGCGCGCGATGGACCGGCCAGTCCCGAGTTGGAAAGTCCGAGCAGGTAGAAACCGCCAGCGGCAAGATTGGTCCCGGACGGAAGCTTCACGGCCGAAAAGCTCGCCTGCTGCGTCGGCCGCACGGTGAGCGTCCAATTCGAGATATTGACGCTGCGGGAGCCGGCGTTGTAAAGCTCGATGAACGAATTCGTCATGTCGGCGGGGTGGCCGGTGCCGATCCGGAATTCATTGATTTTCACGGGACTGACGTTCCGCACCTTCTCGGCTGCTGTGCCGGACCCCTTGCTGCCATTGTCCGCGTTCGTCCACGCGGCCGTGCCCACCAGATCGCCGTTGAAAGCAGACGGCCCGGAGGTCACTTTGAAGGTAGCGCTCACGCTCGCGCCCGGAGCAATAGGGCCCACAAATGTCTTCGATGTCTCACGCGTGCCTTGCTCAAACGATGTCCACTTTTCGTCGTGCACGGAAAGGCTCAGCTTAACGTTCTTTACGTGCGCACCCGTCGTGTTGGTAAACGTCACCTGCGTCTCCTGCGAGGAGCCCGGCGAGAACGTCTGGAGTCCAGGCGGAGTGTCCTTCGCCCCTGCGGGAGCCACAGCGACCGGAGCCACCTTATATCCAGCGGCTACGACGTTGGCCTGCACCAGTTGGTCCGTAGCGTCCGCCGGAAACGTCCCAGCGGCCGTCATCGCACCTTCATAGAAGGTGCCTTGTGAGCCGTTGCTGTTGTCTCCGCCGTTGCCCAGCAGGATCGCCCCCTGTTTGCGCATCGGATCATAGGTGGCGTTGACGCGCGGTCCGCTGAACATGACCGACAACGAACCCTTTTGCGAATCGCCGCCCATGGACGTCCAGTGATGCGGCTCGCCCTTGCCAATCGCGGTTACAAACCGCCAGGGGATGCTTGGCAGGTTTGGGCAGCCTTTCGATCCATCCGCGTTGACGCAGCCCACCAGGTTATTCTCCTGGTCCGTCATGATCCACGGACCATGGCCGCTTCCCTGATACCAGGCTCTCGTAACGCCAAAATAGGTGGCTTCCATCGTGCCGTTGAAATCGTCACGGCTGTCAATCTCCGCGTTGCCATAATCGAAGCAGCAGCCGGAGTTAAAGTGCCGGCCGTTCACAACCCAGTACTGGCCCTCCGCCTGGTCGTCCACCGCGGTGCCCTTCGGATCGTCATTGCGGAGCCCCATGCCCGGCTCGATAAAGACGCCATAAACCTTGTGGCCCATCACCGTGACCGGAGCCATGTCCGCAATCGGAAGATTATTAAACCCGCCCATGGCCGGACCGCTGAATCCTCCGCGCGGCGCCTGCGTCAGATCGTTGTGCTTGGGAGACTGATCGTAGATCGTAGTAATCCAGCAGTAGGTGTTCGCGCAAAAAGCGTCCTGCGCGATCGCGTCCGCGTACCCGCCCGCATCCGAAACCGGCGACGTGGTGGGTTGAACCACGTCGACATTCAAGGTTTTCCCGTCCGACTGCCGCATGACCTGATACAGCGGGCCATTATAGGAGGCATACAACGCGCGCGTGGTGCTATGGGCAGCCACACAGGAATCGCCCGCCGCGGCGTAGATGTCACATGGACCCTCCGGCCTGTGCGGAAACGCTGTGGAATCTTTGGCGGCCTGCTGCGCCATCATCAGCGAAACTCCAATTAGCGGAAGAATAAGTCCGAAGATAAATCCAAACTTCGTTCTCAATTTCATACGTGGATATCCCTCCCAAGGTCTCGCTTATCGCGCCAGATTTCAGTGCCGCAGGCAGTTCGCCTCACGATATTCCGATGTTTACAAACGTGTCAAAATTGGCCTGAGGCAATCCCCTCTGCCCGAACCTTCACAACTTATGAATGCGTGTAAACACTCTTGTAAGTATGTAGTGTTATCTGCAATGGAGATCACAGACGACCAGTACGCACGAATCAGAGAGAGCCCTCCAGTTATTGCGGCAAGGTGATCTGACCCTTTACTTGGAAGTTTCCTGTCACGCCTGGAGTTCCAGTGTCTGGCTGGCCGCCACCAATACTTATGGCGTAGTTACCTGCGGCAATGATCGGTTGTCCGTTGGTAGTCACCATGTTCAGGTCGCGTTTTTTCAACTCGAAGTGAACTGTTCGACTTGCGCCCGGATCCAGATGAATCCGCTGGAACCCGCGCAGAGCGATGCGCGGCGCTCCAGCCACCGGCGGAAACTTCAGGTAAAGCTGCACAACTTCGTCGCCAGCGACTTTGCCGGTGTTGGTCACATTCACGTCGGCATCCACCGGATCACCCGCATTTACCGTTGGCTGCGGTATGTTGAGGTCACTGTACTTGAAGGTCGTGTAGCTCAGGCCGTAGCCAAACGGATAAAGCGGCTTTCCTTCAAAGTAGCGGTAGGTCCTACCTTCCATTGAATAATTCTCGAAGTTAGGCAGTTGGTTGACGTCCTTATAGAAGGTCACCGGTAACTTCCCTCCGGGATTGTTCTTGCCGTTCAGGGTTTCCGCGATTGCGGCGCCGCCCTCCTCGCCCGAATACCACGTTTCCAGGATCGCGTCGGCATGTGCATTGGCCCAGTTGACGGCCATTGCACTGCCGTTCATCAGCACGATCACCAGCGGTTTGCCGGTTGCGGCCACGGCTTCCAGCAGTGCCTTTTCCGGCTCGGGCAGGTTAATGCTGGTGCGGTCGCCACCCAGGAAGCCCGGTACATTCACTGGCATTTCTTCACCTTCCAACTGACTGGTAATCCCCACCACCGCCACCACCACATCTGCATTTTTGGCTGCGGCGACCGCCTCAGGTGAAGGCGCGAGATTTACCTTCGCCCACAGTAACTGCGCCCGCGGCTTGCTCCCGTTCATCATGCTATAGACGACCTTCAACGCGACCTTCTGGCTCTTCTCCAGATGCACCCGGCCTAACTTGGCTTCCGCGCCGCTGGTTCCAAACTCCTGCGCCACATCTTTGTCGTCAACCGATACGCGCGCAAACCCATCCGCCAGAATGCCCAGGAGATATTCCCCGGTTTCAGGTGGCGTCAGATACCCTGACCACTGCACCATCACGGAATGTTGGCTCCGCACCTCGGACGGCAGATCGCTTTCGGTCAGATCGAGACCCGTCTCCACGCGCGTAACCAGAGGCTTGGGCGCGGCTCCCGGACTTAACTCCAAGCCCGCTCCGACGGCATACTCGGCCTTCAATCCCGGCTTGCCATCCGGAGTGGTCAGCAGATCATTCGGTACCGGGTTGCCGTCATTGCGCAAAAACTGTGTTCCTGGTACGAACGTAATTTTGGCCTCCGGAAACTCCGCCTTCATGCCTTCAAGAACGCTCACGGTATGCGTTGGAATGCCGTTGTAGTTTCCCAACAGCACGCGCGTCTGATCCGCCAGCGGCCCCACCACGGCAATTCTTTTCACCGACGACTTCAGAGGCAGCACGCCATTATTCTTCAGCAGCACCATGGACTCGTTGGCCAGCTTGAGCGCCAGCGCCCGGTGCGCCGGGCTGTTCAACTCGCTCTCGTCGATCTTTGAGTAAGGAACCATGTCCGGCGGGTCAAACATCCCGAGCTTCATCCGCGCCGTGAACAGCCGCACCAGGGCCGTGTCCATCGCGTTCTCGCTGAGGTAGCCCTGCCGCACGGCGTCGATGTAGGGCTTGTAGTCGTGATCATCCTTGACCTTCGCGACAAAGTCGGCGCATTCATTGTCCATGCCGCGCTCCATCGAAATTGCGGTGGCCTGGGCCTGCGTCGGTCGATAGTGATGACCGGTGAAAATATCTGTCACCGCGCCGCAGTCGGAAACCACATAGCCCTGGAATCCCCACGCGCCCCGCAGCTCTTTCTGAAGCAGGAACTGGTTGGCGCAAGCGGGCTGGCCCTTGATTCCGTTGTACGCGCACATTACCGAGCCGGCGTGGCCTTCGGTGATCGCAGCGCGGAACGCAGGCAGATATGTATCCACCATGTCATGCTTGCTCACATCTACATCGGCAAAGTGCCGCGTAGGCTCCGGCCCGCTGTGCACGTCGAAGTGCTTGGGCGTGGAAATCACCCGGTAATACTTTGGATTGTCGCCCTGCATGCCGGTTACGAACGCCACACCCATGCGCGAGGTCAGAAAGGGGTCTTCGCCATAAGTCTCTTGACCGCGGCCCCAGCGCGGATCGCGAAAGATGTTGATGTTGGGAGACCAGAAATCCAGGCCATGGAATATTGTCGAACCCCCGGCGCGTACGGCCTTGACATGCACGATGCGGCCCTCAATGCTGATGTCGGTTGCCATGGTGTGAATACCCGGCACATCGAAGGTCGCGGCCAGACCAATCGGCTCCGGAAACTCGGTCGTCCCGTTTACCATGACCCCATGCAGCGCCTCGCTCCACCAGTCATAAGCCGGCACGTGCAGACGCGGGATGGCTCGCGCCTGGTTCACCAACTGTGAAGCTTTCTCCTGGAGCGTCATGCGGTGAACCAGATCTTCCGCTCTCTGTCTGGGAGTCAGATTGGGATTCATGTACGGCAGCGTCGAAACATCCTGCGCTCGCGCCCATTCCGTAGAGCCTCCGCCCGCCAGCACGCCAAAGCAGACGACAATGCCTGTCAGTCCCCGCCATCCAAATCGTGTCATCTCAATTCTCCAAAGTGCGGATTGCATGCGTCGCGGTTCCTGGTTTTCCGGATACCCGGATGGATACCCCGCGATTCAGTTGTCAAGCTTACCACCGGAAAACGTTATCGGGAGCTTGGCAATTCGATTTAGCTGAGCCAATGCAGGTGACTTCCGAAAAGACGGGGGGCACAGCCATGCCGGTACTGCAGGTCGGCAGGATGCGAGCTACCTCGTTGGCCGGCTTGAGTGCCAGCGCCCCGTCGACTACGCTGGGAATCGGAGGTAACTCCGAGCGAGGTGTCCGCGATGGGTACGCCGCGCCAGCTTTGGCTGATGCTGATTTTGAGTCTGCCGTCTCTTCTTTACGCCCGGCAGACCAACGCTGTGGTTGGAGGCGGTGCCCGATCCCAGAGTGCTCCTGCGCTTGCGCGCCATGTCGAGGGGTTCACCGCGCATCCGCCGCCTGCATCCGGCGCGCCCCAGGGCCTCATCCAGCTTGATGTCACAGTCACCGACACATCCGGAAAACCAATTTCTGGCGTCAGGCCCGGAGACTTTACCTTACTGGACAATGGCCAGCCGGTCCGGATCCTCTCCTTTCATGCCTCCGGGCCCATTCATCCCAGATCCAATCCACCCGTTGAAGTCATTCTGCTTATTGACACGCTCCAGGTGCCCCACAAAATTGCCTACCGCGAGCGAGAGGAGGTTGAAAGGTTTCTGCGGCAGAATTCCGGGCATCTTGCGCAACCAATCTCCCTCTACTCGCTCGGCGACAGCGGTCTAAGTTTGGTAGCCCAGGCCGCGCGCGATGGGAATGCCCTGGCCGAGGACCTCGCTCATTCCAGAGAGGTCAGCCGCCTTCGCTGGTTTGTAGGAGGCCCGTCCACATATGGCGCAATGGAGTTTGAGGATTCTCCCAGCCTGTCGGCGCTCAAGTCGCTGGGGGCCATCGCAACAGCGGAAAGGCGGAAGCCGGGGAGAAAAATCCTGATTTGGGTGGGGCCCGGCTGGGGCATCGGGAGCGGAGCCTACCACGAAGAGAATGCAGGCTCCAAGGGTATGCGACAGAGCCTTTTTGACAGGGTTGTCTGGTTCTCCACGTTGCTGCGCGTGGCGCGTGTCACACTTTACAGTTTTTCCGTAGGCGAAGCCGATCCGGGGGCGCAGATTTATCTCGATTACATGCATGGTGTCGGATCCGCGCGGCAAGTAAGTTCCATCGATTTGGCCAGGAAAGTGCTCGCCATTCAGACCGGAGGGCGCGTACTTCCGCCAGCGAATGATCTGGTTCGGCAAATCGATGACTGCATCCAGGAGTCCGGTTCCTTCCACACCATTTCGTTCAACCCTCCCCCAGCCGAACATCCTGACGAGTATCACAGCTTGAAGCTGAACCTGAGCGTGGCCGGCCTGACGGCCCGAACCACCACCGGTTACTACGATCAGCTGTTTTACTCAGACCCCCCCGATCCGAATATCCGGCACGTCACCGTCGCGCAACTGGAGCAGGCATTGCGCGAGATACAGGGCCAGTCCGGGAACAAGGTAGCGCGGCAACTGTCCGGTCTCAAACTCACCGAGCGCCTCAGCGATGCCAGGCTCGCGTTCTGGACAGCGAAGTTGCACGGCAAAAAAGTCAGGCAGGCGCTGGTCGTTCTCGCCGACGAATCGACATTTCTCGCTCCCCCCGCCGCGGACATCCTTCCAGATGCGCCGCCCGCGGCCGCTGAACAGCAACGGATCATTTCCCTGACCACCGGCTATCTCGACAAGACCATTCCCAGGCTGCCGGATTTTTATGCAACGCGAACTTCAGTTCATTATCAGGAAACTTTCCAATACGGCGGAAGCTACGCAAAGACCGACTATCGGCCGCTGCATGTCGTGCACAAGTCTAAAACGACCGTACTCTACCGCGGGGGCCACGAGGTTGTGGATTCAAAGAGGACGAAAAGTACGGCGCAGGCACACGACGACCGCTATTTCATCACCTATGGTACCTTCGGCCCGCTCCTCGTCGTCATCGCCCATGCAATCGCAAGTGGCTTGATCTGGGATCGTTGGGAGCAAGGCCCGGCTGGTAAAATTGCGGTGTTTCGCTATCGCGTTCCGGAGAAAGAGTCCCTGTATCTGACGGGAGGCTGTTGTCTTCCGGACGGCGACGGAACCTCCTTCTTTGAAAAGCTCACCGCCTATCACGGAGAAATCGCCATCGATCCTGCAACCGGCGCCATTCTCCGCATCGAATTGGAAGCGGACGTGAACGGATTCGTTCCGCTTGGTCGATCCGACATCATGGTGGCTTATGGCCCGGTGAAGATGGGCGGAGAGACTTACATATGCCCGGTACGAAGCGTCTCTATTTGGAGGGCGCG
Organism: Acidobacteriaceae bacterium; assembly: GCA_049680085.1. GTDB lineage: Bacteria > Acidobacteriota > Terriglobia > Terriglobales > Acidobacteriaceae > Silvibacterium. The sequence goes on along the minus strand of JBAUHD010000388.1, from coordinate 2,669 downwards.
GCAGGTGATTCCCCTGCGCGAATGGGATGAAAGCTTCCGCACCTGGGGACCCTACGCAAGCATGATGAACGAATTTACCTTCAACAAATATCACATGTTTCGTGCCGAGTCGCGGGTGCTTGCCGGCTTCAGCCGAACTCCGGAGAAAAAGCCCTAGCCCTCTCACTCGGCGCGTCCGCTGCCATCGCGTCTTCGACATCGAAGCACGCCTCGCTCGCAGATTAGCCTGGTCGAGTCGTCAAGCTCACCACCGGAAAACGTTATTGAGGGCCAGGCAAACCCGCTTTTATTTGAGCGTACGCAAATTGCTCCCAAGAGGCAGCGGTCCTGCATCCCTATAACCGCGATGCGACGGTCGCAGTATGATGCCAACGTATTCTCAAAAGGTATGAGGATGAATTGCGGGCTACGGAGCGCCGTCAGCGAAAGTGCAAAGAGGGACCCTCGATTCAGATCGTTGCGCCCCTGGGTCGTGATCACTATCTTCTGCTTCATCCCCGCGTGGATTGCGTGCGCCGCATTCTTGTTTGCACAGTCGTCGGACGTCCCGCACACGCATGCCGGCACTGCGGCTCGGCAGGATGGGAGCCACGCCGGTTCGACCTATCCGAACCTGGTCGACATCACCGCGTCCACCGGGATTCAATTCGAGCATCATTCGAGTCCTGAGCAGAAGTTCATCGTGGAGTCGATGAGCGGCGGCGTGGCCCTGATCGATTATGACCGGGACGGCTGGCCGGACATCTATTTCACGAATGCGCAGACTGTAAAGATGGCGCGCGAAGGCATCAAGGCGCGAAGTGCCCTTTATCATAATAATCACGACGGAACCTTTACCGACGTAACGGACAAAGCCGGAGTTGGATATCCCTGCTGGGCTATGGGAGCCTCCGTGGGCGACTACAACAATGACGGATGGCCTGACCTGTTGGTGACGTGCCTTCACGGCGTGGTGCTGTATCGCAATAACGGAAACGGCACCTTTACAAATGTGACCCAAAGCGCCGGACTTGGCGGCGATTCGATGTGGGCGACGGGAGGAACATTCGGAGATTATGACGGCGATGGCTGGGACGATTTGTTTGTCTCGCATTACGTCGATATCGACCTGAACAACCTGGCCGCCTTCGGTTCGAGCGCGACATGCAAATACCTGGGCATTGAGGTGCAATGCGGCCCGCGCGGCCTGAAGGGTTCTCCCGACACGCTGTACCACAACAACCGGAACGGAACGTTTACAGACGTTTCGAAGCGCGCGGGCGTCAGCGATCCGGAGCATCGATACGGCCTGACGGCGATCTGGTCCGACTTCAACAACGACGGCAAGCTCGATTTGCTGGTCACCAATGATGGACAGCCGAATTACCTCTATCAGGGCGATGGCCGCGGCACATTTACCGATGGCGGCTTTACCTCCGGCGTGGCTCTTAACGCCAACGGTGCGGCCCAGGCCAATATGGGGATCGCTTTGGGCGATTATCTGCACACCGGCCGCATGTCCATTTTCATCTCGCATTTTGACAACGAATATGCCGCGCTCTATCGCAACGACGGCGACATGAACTTTACCGATGTTTCGGCCATGTCGGGAATAGCGGCGGGGACCAACGGCTATGTCGGTTGGGGCGATGCGTTTGTTGATTTTTCCAATGACGGATGGAAAGATATCTTTCTGGTCAACGGGCATGTGTACCCGCAAGTGGATACTGCGGCTCTGGGAACCTCCTATCGCGAGCCCAAGCTATTGTTCCTGAACCAACGCAACGGGACTTTCAAAAACATCAGCAAGTCAATTGGCCCTGCCATCCAGATACCTCAGGTAAGTCGCGGAATGGCGATCGGCGATCTGTTCAACGACGGCAGGATGGAGGCCGTTGTTGAGAATCTTGAAGGTAAGCCCATGATCCTGCGCCCGGAGGGCGGACCTCGCAACCATTGGATCAGCTTTCAACTGGAAGGCGTCACATGCAATCGGCTGGCGTTGAATGCGCGGGTGCGAGCGACGGCTGGACGCCTGGTACAACTCGGTGAAGTCAACAGCAGCGGCAGCTACTTGTCTCAGAACGATCTGCGCCTGCATTTTGGGCTGGGTGACCATAAGGCTGTGGATAACGCGAAAATTTTCTGGCCTGATGGCAAAGTGGAGACATTCACGCATCTGGCAGCCGACCGCTTTTATACCGTGCGGGAGGGAGTGGGCCTGATCGCATCGAGAGCGCCGGAAACCTCCGCCCGGCGGGGTGTTCAATAGAAAAGCGATTTTCAAGGCATATTCCGTCTGAAAAATTTTCTTATTTCCTTCTTGACAGAGATTCCGGGGATGGAGTAACCATCTCCTAGACTCAATCGAGTCGAATAAGGTAGCCGCAAAGATAAGAAGCAGTGGCAAGACCCCAAGATCAGCTAGAAAACGTTTGCTTTCAGGAGGCGGTATGCATCAACCCACAGGAAAATTGTTTTTTGTCAGGCGAACGCCAGCGGCAGAGGGCTCATCACGCCGAGCCTGGCCGGTGTGGCTGGCCTTAGTCGCCATGCTGCTGATGCTGACGCCCGTGCTCCGGGCTCAGGAGGCGACCCTCAACGGAACCGTGACGGACCCGTCCGGGGCAGTCATTCCCAACGTTCAACTTACTCTTACGAACACCGCAACTCAGCGGGAACAAACCACG
>JBAUHD010000387.1:0-2081 GCA_049680085.1 Acidobacteriaceae bacterium | reverse complement strand
GGTTAATCGGGCATTCTGGTGATAGTCCATTCGATCTCTCCGAAAAAACTGATTTGTTCGTCACAAACAGCTTCTCCGGTTTCGATCGAATGGACAACCTATTGAAACATCACAGGTGCCCCATCCTTGACGGCGCCGCTGTTTCTTGCCGTCAAGGGTGGGAGCTGCGAACGTCCATATGGGTGGCCCACTCAAGCCGCTTTTGCTTGAGTGGGGAACAGTCTTGTCGCCAACCGCTCTTTAGCTAACCGGATTTTGGCTGACCGTTTTTTAGAGCATTTTCAGGAATGGTATAGAGAGATTTGGGTGCCCCATCCTAGCCGCGTCGTTTGCGGCTAGGGTGGGAGGCCGAGAACCTCGCTCTACACCAACTGTGAAAATGCTCTTAGCCGCCCGCTTCACCAACTACTTCAATCGCACCCGCAAATCCCCACCAGACATCTGCTGCGGCTGGTCCAATCCCAGCAGCCCCAGCATGGTCGGGGAAATATCCCGCAGCGACCCATCCGGCCGCAGCCGGAAATTCCCCGCATCCTCGCTCACAAAAATAAACGGAACCGGATTCGTCGTGTGCGCCGTGTGCGGCCCGCCGCTACCCGGATCGACCATCATTTCCGCGTTGCCGTGGTCCGCCGTCACCAGCATCGTTCCGCCATTCTGCCGAAGCGCCTGGTAGATACGCCCCAGGCAGGCATCCACCGTCTCCACGCCCTTGATCGTCGGCGCAAGCTGTCCCGAGTGACCCACCATGTCGGCATTCGCGAAGTTCACCACCAGCACATCAAAAGCCGCGTCCTCCACGGCCTTTACCACCACGTCGGCAATACCCCCCGCCGACATCTCCGGAGCCAGATCATACGTCGCAACCTTCTGCGACGGAACCAGCAGCCGGTCCTCGCCCGCAAACGGCTTCTCAATTCCGCCATTGAAGAAATAGGTCACGTGCGCATACTTCTCCGTCTCCGCCACGCGAAGGTTGCGCAGATTCGCCTGCGCCATCTGGTTCGCCAGCAGGTTCTCCATCGACTCTGGCAGCAGAATCATGGGCAGCGTAAACAGCTTGTCATACTGCGTCATGCAGACGTAGTGCAGGCCCCGCGGCACGCTGCCGCGCGGAATCACATTGTCCAGGTCTTCGGCCCCGGGCAGGTCGCGGCCCTCTTCTTTCGTCAGTCCGCTGTTGCGCCCCAGCACGCGCGTAATCTGCCGCGCCCGGTCGGCGCGATAGTTGAACATCAAACACACATCGCCGTCGCGAATCACACCGTTGGGACGCCCCTGCGAATCTGTAACCACAAACGGCACAATAAACTCGTCCGTCACGCCGTTGTTGTACGACTCCTTCACGCGCGCAATCGCATCCGCATACGCGCCGCCCTCAGCCTTTCCCGTCACCATCGCGTCAAACGCCAGTTTCTCGCGTTCCCAGCGCCGGTCGCGATCCATCGCGTAGTAGCGCCCGGAAACCGAAGCGATCTTCCCCACGCCGTACTCGCGCATCTTCTGTTCCAACGCCGCCAGGTAGCCCGCGCCGGAAGTAGGCAGCGTGTCGCGCCCATCCATAAACGCATGGACAAGCACCCGCTCCAGCCCCTGTTGTTTCGCGGCTTTCAGAAGCGCGTAAAGATGGTTCTGATGCGAGTGAACGCCGCCATCCGAAAGCAGCCCGAACAGATGAAGCTGCCGCCCGCCTTCGCCCGCGCGCTTCAGCGCATCCACAATCACCGGATGCGAAAAGAATTCTCCGCTCGCAATCAGCGCGTCAATGCGCGTAATGTCCATGCGCACCACGCGCCCCGCGCCAATATTCAGATGACCCACTTCGCTGTTGCCCATCTGCCCATCGGGCAGGCCCACAAAGTGGTCCGAAGCATGAAGCAGAGTATTCGGAAACTCCGCCAGCAGCTTGTCGTAAACCGGCTTCCGCGCCAGCGCAATCGCATTGTTTTCAATCTGAGGACGATAACCCCATCCATCAAGGATGGTCAGAACAATAGGCTTGGTACGAATCGGCACCTGATCTCCTGTTTCGATTTAGTTTGGCGATGTAATTTTGGGCTCATCAGAATGCTCCTGCTTGT
>JBAUHD010000386.1:0-6549 GCA_049680085.1 Acidobacteriaceae bacterium | reverse complement strand
CGCCTACGCGGCGCGGCGGTCCTGTGTGGATGCGGACTCTTCCATCGAGTCCACCGTAGCGGCGGGATTGCTTTCTTGGAAACGGATCAGAACTTCATTGGTGGTATCCTGCAGCCGGGTATTCGGCTTGTGCAACTTGCGGGTCGCCTTGGAAGCCAGCTGACAAAGCTGGTACCGGTTATTCACATGGGCAAGCGCCCCAAAAATCAAATCTGAACGCATTGTAACTCTCTCCTGATTCTTCTCGCCGCCTGTCATGCGCGTTGCCGGAGTCCCAATCAACCCGAGCCCATGAAGCGGCGATTTTTCTGGTTACAACCTTAGACGCGCGAAGCGCTGTTCCCGATCAAATTTCTTTGCGCGCCCGTTACTTTTGGCAATCAAACTGTTCTGCTGCGCCCGTAGCAATCCTGCTCTCTGCGACTGCGGAGGAGCAGGTGAAGTAGTTTGGCAGGGGATTGAAAATTGAATCTGCGCAGAGCACATCCGAAGGCGAGTCAGCCTAAGGAAGTGTCTCGACTTTATACAAGGTACCCTCGTCGGCTCTGCCGGTCAACACTTTTTTTCATAGAATTTCCACTGCTGTCTTCCAGTAACTGGAGGATACTCAAAACTTCGAAAACAACTCAAACCGATTTGCCCTCTGAGGTTTGCTAAGCGGCCGCGACTTGCCAGGCAGGCGAATCTACATTTCTCCATAGATTTTTGCGATCCAAATCGGGTGCGGATCTCCGCTTAGTGAATCACGCGGTATTCCACGCCGACACTGAATCCATTGGGCGTCAGGCCATTGCTGCGCTGTCCGGGAATATTGGGAGCGGAAGGGAGAAGTTGATACTCGTAGCCTCCGCGAATCCGGAACTTATGGTTAAGGTGGTAATCGACAAAGGCGCCGGGCGCGTAGGCAAAGTAGCTACCGCTGCCAATGTCTATTGGAAACTTGATCCAGACCCCGCCGACAAGAAATTTGGCGTCAAAATCAAAACGCCGCCAGCGATAGAACCGGTATTTGCCGCCAATCAGGTAATCGGACTGGGTCTGGCCGCCATCGCCGTGCCAGTGCAGCCAGCGGGCTTCGCCGACTACGCCGACCTTCGGCGTCACGTTCAAGTCGAAGATGGCGCCGGGACCGACTAGCCGCGATGTGCCGAAATCAGGCTTGAAGCTGGAAAATTCGCCGCCCGCCCAAACCGCGCCTTCCCCTCCGCTGACGGAGCGGGCCACCTGGCCATAAAGCGCCGTGGCGGTGCATAAAAAACAGAACGCTAAAATCTTCTTGATCACGGTTTTCACTTTCTCCGACGATTTAAGATACCTTTTCCCCTGCCACTCCGAAAACCAAATTCGACTTCCGGCGAACCAGATTCGTAAGCCGGGAACGACCTCCGGAAACTTCGTTCAGGAACAGCCCTTCCCCTCAGGAAAAATCCCCCGCCGGCCTGTGGCCCTCCGATTCGACAGCGGAGAGCCCGGCCCGGCGTTGAGTTTACGGTCGCGGCGTGACCGGAGGCGGGTTCGATGTGCCCTCGGTGGGCTGATTGGTGGATTCGCCCTCGGTAGGCGGATTCGCCTGCTGCGGCTGCGCCGGAGCCTGCTGCGCCGGAGTTTGCTGCGGCTGGGCCGGAGCCTGCGCCGGACCATTGGCCGCCGGAGGGTTCGACGTACCCTCAACCGGAGCCGCTCCCGAGCTCGTGCCCTCCGCATTTCCGGGTGCTGCCGGCCCAGGTACGGGCGAGGCCGCCGGAACTGCTTGCTGCGATGGCGGTTGATAAGTCTCCAGCCGGAAGAAAACGGGCGTAACCTGAAACGGCATCTTGTCGCCGGCGTTGAGCAACTGCGCAGGCTTCACGTTGAGCTGATACACCTTGTCGTCCCACGGATCGATGCGCAGATGGCTGTTCAGCGGCAACGCGGCAATCTGGGTAAGGTTGTCGGGATTCAGCCGCGGCGCGCCGCGCATCAGGCCGGAAAGCCAGGGCGTCCCGTCCGGACGGATCAACGAGTCACCCAGCCGAGGCGTCAGAAGCGCGGTAAGCGCCGTCTGCCGTGCCGCCAACTGCTCGAAGTAGAGCCCCACCTCGCCCGATTTCCCGGCGTAAATCGAAGCGTTGAACAGCTCCACCGCCTTCTTAGCCGCGGCCTCGTCGTCCTCTGTCGTGTGGTTCATGTTGATGCGCTGGAACGTCGCCTGGTCTGGGAAAAGCAGCCGGTCGTTGAACGCATAGCGCGTGTCAATGTGGTGCCCGAGCACGATGTGCGCCAACTGGAAGCTCAGCACCGCGGCAAGATCCGCTTCCGACGGCAGCGTGTCGACGAGTCCCTTGCTGATCAGAATCGTATTACCGACCGCCAGTGATTCCAGCGGGGCGGTCAGCAGCACGCGGCAATGAATATCGGTGGGGAGGTTGAGCTTGCTCCCGATGATGATGTTGTTGGTGACGGTCTCCAGCACCTTGTCGAAATCGCTCACCGGGGCCAGCAGGCCGGCCTGGGTCAGCCGGTCCAGCACGTTGTCCTCCGCCTGCGACACCCACTGGCGCTGCGCCTCAAGCGGGCTTACGTCCTGCGCCTGGCCGCTCTGGTCCTGCGCGTTCTCCACTTCGATGGATTCATTTGACGATTCCTTCTGCGGAAGCTTCAGAGAATAGCCCCAGAAGTGGGTCTGCGCCCGCATCCCTTCGGCGTGCCGGTCGGCGCTGTGGTGCGTTTCTTCGACGTAAATCGCGGTCGGCAGCCACTCGCCGGGCTGGATATTCGTGCGCCAGCTGTCGAAATGGAAATAGTGGATCTGGTCCCCTTCCATGAAGTGCTTGGCTTCCGTGAAGGTGCCGTTGAAGCGGACAATGTTGCCGCCCGTATCCTCAATCCAGATGCGACCGAAGAACCGGCCCGCGTCGTTCACCCCCGGCTTGGGACGGACATCGAATACCCAGGTCCGGATCGAACCCAGAAACTCGCGCCGCACGTAAGAGAAGTCATAGTGCTGGCGGTCAAAGCTGACCGGGTCCATAAACATCATGTCCATAAATCCGGTCTGCGAATACCGTATATTGAACGCTTTGGTGAGATCGCCCAGATACTTCTTTGTCCCCGAGAAAAACCCATGATGGCCGGAGCGCTCGTCGTAATTTTCCGCCGTGAATGCTTTTCCAAAGTCCACGCGCGCGATGCTGTAGTCATCGCTCACCGGCACCGCATAAAGCTTAGGGTCGGGGCGCATATTCTGGATGTAGGTCTGCACCACCGGCGTGCTTTTGCGGATCAGCGCAACGGTGGCGTGCTCCCGCGTAATCGCTCTCTGCACCAGCTCCGACTGCTGCGGCGTGAGCGGAATCATGCGGGCGTATTCGTTGTGCTTCTTGGCATGGGCCAGGCTCACGCTTAAGACCATGGCCAGACCAAGGGTCCAAAACTTGCGAAAAGACATTCTCCAGGCTCCTCGACTGCTGACAAAGTATTACAAATTTGCGCTCAGTTGCTGCAAAAACTTTACGCCAATTGGAAGGTAACGTGAATCATCGTCACCTCATCGACCGGATGCCCATCGCGGGTAGCCGGTTTGAAATGAATGCGCTGGGCCGCGCTCTGCGCCAGTTGGTCGAGCCCATAGCCGAGCCCGCTGACCACCCGCAGCACTTCCACCTGCCCGCTGGCCGTGAACCTGACCTGAAGCGTGACATCGCCCTCAATCTTCAGCTTGCGCGCCTCCTCGGTATAGCCCGGACGAGGCTTCGAGAGCAGAACCAGCGGCGTCGTGCGCGCCTGCTCTTCCTGCTTGCGCTGGGGGGCCGCCTGGCCCAATCCTGTCCCGCCAAAACCGCTCTTCTCCACCGCGCGACCTGTCCCGCCCGGCTTCCCGGTTCCCCCGATCACGCCCTTGCTGAACCCGGCCGAGGCCACCGTGCCGTGCGTATCACGGCCCCCGGGCACGCCGTTCTTCACGCCGGAACCAAATTCAACCCCATGCACTGAGCCGCGCCGTGCCGCGCCCGCCCCCGGCGCGCCAATGCCCGGCGTTCCTGCGAATGACCCCGCCGCCGCAATCGTCGCGGGACGATTCGCATTCGGATTCACATGCATCCCGTTCGGGTCGCCAAACCCTCCGGTCTTCGTCGAGGGGCGCTCTCTATTGTTCGCAACCAGGGTCGGATGCACGCTGACAAATGTGCCCACCTTGGGCTGCGGAGGAGGCGTGACCCGCAGCGGAGGCGCGGGCGCAACTCTGGGCGCCTCTTCCTGGAACTTCATTTCCGTCGGCTTCGGCGGCTCCACCACCGGCGTCGGCTTCGGCAGGCGAATCTTCGGCGGTTCAAGCTCGACCTTCGGCGGCGGCGCAACCACGCGCACCCGCGGCACCGGAGGAGGAACCGGCTTTGGCTGTTCGGTCGGGAACACCAGCATCGACGTATTCAGTTGCTGCTTCTTCACCTCATGCACGCCCGCGAGGCTCAACAAAACTACAAGACCCAATATGGCCAGATTGACGGCAAGGCTGATCCCGAGCGAGCCATAACGGCCCTTCTCCTGCCGGAGCAGTCCAAAATTCGCGTGGTTCAGTAGATCTTCATTCGGCATCGTTTTTCTTTAGATGTAACAATCCGGCTTCCCGGAAATCTCCCAAACCGCCAATCCTTAAAAAAACATCAGCGATCCCGGAGTTCAAAGCAAAGTTACTTGCATTCCTGATTCCAAATTGTGGAGCCTGATATTAGCGCGTTCCGATCGGCGCACGCAATCAAAATGCCGCCCGCCTCTATCCTCTTCTTAGCAAAGGAATCAACGGGATTAACGGGTCCGACTCGCCGACCACCAACCCGCCCTGTCGCGGGCTCGCGGAAGCTCTCTCCGGAAAAACACGGGAACCAAATCCCCAAGGGGAAACAAAGGCGAATCCAGGTTCCATTTTACTCTACCCCTCCCCTGGCCAGGTACAGGCGGTAAGCTTTACGCCCGGCGCGAGCCGTTAAGGGTAATTTTTTCCGGTGCCGCCCTCTCCCCGAATCATCTTTTGTGACCTCGATGGCTGCCAAAAGTTGAGCTTTGCCTGTCGCTGCCCGGACGAGCTGCCCGGACGAAATGGCAGAATACAGAATAAGGAGAAAAACAAATTGAAAATCCTCGTGACCGGCGGCGCCGGCTATATCGGCGGAACCGTGGCCCAACTGCTCCTCGACCAGGGTCACCACGTGATGATCTACGACAACCTCTGCCATGGCCACCGCTCCATGCTTCCCGCGCGCGCCGAGTTTGTCGAAGGCGAGCTCGCCGACCGGCCCCGCCTCGAAAAGCTGCTGCATACAGGAATAGACGGCGTGATGCACTTCGCCGCTCTCATCGAGGCCGGCGAAAGCATGAAACATCCGGAAATTTATTTCCGCAACAACAGCGCGTCCACCCTCAGCCTGCTCGAAGCCATGCTCGCCACGGGAGTCAACCGCCTCGTCTTTTCCTCCACAGCCGCCGTGTATGGCGAGCCGGAATCCACCCCCATCCGCGAGGACGCCGCCCTCAAGCCCACCAACGCCTACGGCGAGTCCAAGCTTCTGGTCGAGCGTATGCTCGAATGGCTCAACCGCATCCACGGCTTCCGCTACGCCAGCCTCCGCTACTTCAACGTCGCCGGAGCCATCGAAGGCCGCGGCGAGGCCCATGAGCCCGAGTCGCACATCATCCCGCTCATTCTCGACGTGGCGCTGGGCCGCCGCCAGAGCATCAAGATTTTCGGGCAGGATTATCCAACCAAAGACGGCACCTGCGTCCGCGACTACATTCATGTCCAGGATCTCGCGCACGCCCACCTGCTCGCCTTCAACGCGCTCCAGCACCGCGACCGCCTCATCTACAACCTCGGCAACGGAGTCGGCTTCACCGTGCGCGAGGTCATCGAGTCAGCCCGCCGCGTCACCGGCCATCCCATTCCCGTCTTCGAAGAGCCGCGCCGCCCCGGCGACCCAGCCGTCCTCATCGCCAGCTCAGAAAAAATCAGCAAAGACCTCGGCTGGAAACCCCAATACACCACCCTCGACCAAATCCTCGCCAGCGCCTGGAAATGGCACCAGCAACGCTATTCGAAACCCGTCTGAAATACGATGAGGCGAAGTCTTCAACGACTGGCAGTCAGCGCGCCCCGTCGCGTTTGATTCGTCTGAAGCGGTCTCCCGCCGCAAAACAATGAGTAGTGTCTCAGTTTGAAGGGTACGGGCTTCAGCCCGTACATCCCCTCCTCAAAAACAACGGGGTTTTAGCCCCTGAGGGTTCAAACTGAGGCACTACCAAACAATTCGCGCGATTGACCAGCAATTCCACCTTTTGGTTGAGGCGCGCCCCCGCCCTCTCTGTCTAAAATTGCATTGGTTTTTGATCGCGATTCCGCGGGAGCGCCAATGAGAACGCCAGGCACGAAGGGATCCACCTGTTGAAGATGTCCGTCCGGATGCGGCCTCTGATTTTCCTCGTGCTTCTGCTTATCCTCTGGCAGGCGGCGGTGTGGCGGCATCCCCACCAATTGCTGCCCGGCCCCTGGAAGACCGCCGGCGGCATCGCCGACCT
>JBAUHD010000385.1:0-3044 GCA_049680085.1 Acidobacteriaceae bacterium | reverse complement strand
CTGGCCGCCGCCGGCCATGAAGTCCATTTCATCACCTACTCGCAGCCCTTCCGCCTCACCGGACGCGAGCACGGCATCTTCTACCACGAGGTCCCGGTCTCGAATTACCCGCTCTTCGAGTACCCTCCCTACGACCTCGCGCTGGCCACCCGCATGTCCGAAGTCGCGGCCTACTACAAGCTCGACCTGCTCCACGTCCACTACGCCATTCCCCACTCCATCTCCGCGTATCTCGCGCGGCAGATGCTGGCCGAGCGCAACCACCGGCTGCCCTTCGTCACCACGCTCCACGGAACCGACATCACGCTTGTCGGCCTCGACCACTCCTACCTGCCCATCACCCGCTTCGGCATTGACGCCAGCGACGGCGTCACCGCCATCTCCGGTTACCTGCGCGACAGGACCGTGCAGGAATTCAACATCAAGCGCGAAATCGAAGTCATTCCCAACTTCGTCAACTGCGACCTCTATATGCCTCTCAGCAAGGAAGCGCGCGCCGCGGGCCGCTCCCAATTCGCCGCGCCAGACGAAAAAATCCTCGTGCACCTGTCGAACTTCCGCCCCGTCAAACGCGCCGTCGATGTGGTCGAGATATTCTCGCGAGTCGCTCGCGAAATCCCCGCGCGGCTGCTTCTCATCGGCGACGGCCCCGACCGCTCCCAGGCCGAGTGGCTCGCCCGCCGTCTCCGCATTCAGGACCGCATCCACTTCCTCGGCAAGCAGGCCGGAGTCAGCGACCTGCTCCCCCTTGCCGACCTCATGCTCATGCCCAGCGAACTGGAATCCTTCGGCCTCGCCGCGCTGGAGTCCATGGCCTGCCGCGTGCCCGCCATCTCCACCGCCGTGGGCGGTGTGCCTGAACTGATCGAGGATGGCATCAATGGCCGCCTCTTCGCCGTCGGCGACGTGGACGGTATGGCGCGCGCCGCCATCGAGTTGCTAAGTGACGGCGAACGCTACGAAGTCATGGCCGCCGCCGCTCGCCACACCGCGCAAACGCGCTACTGCGCCACGCGCATCATCCCCCAGTATGTGGCTTACTACAAGCGCGTGCTGGAGTTGGAAAGCGCGTGACGGGAAACCTCGTCGTGGCCCTTGCGCAACGGAATCCCCACTGTGACCTTGGTTCCCCGCCCCGGGCGGCTGGTCACATCAAAATGCGCCGCATCTCCGAATAACACATCCAGCCGCTCGCGCACGTTCTTCATGCCGATGCCGGTTCCGGTCAGCACCCCGCTCGATCGCGAGCGCCCCGGAGCAATGCCCACCCCATCGTCCTCAACTTCAATAATCATGCGTCCCGCCTCAATGCGGCTCCGCACGGTGATGGTGCCTCCGCTGATGCGCGGCTCCAGACCGTGCTTGATGCTGTTTTCAATCAGCGGCTGCAACAGCATCGACGGCACCGGCAGGTCGAGCGTTTCAGGATCAATCTCCTTGACCACCCTCAGCTTCTCCGCTCCAAAGCGCACCACCTCAATCCCCAGGTAGTCATCGGTAAACGTCAACTCGTCGCGCAGCAGGACGTAGGAGTCGTGGTCCTTCAGCAGCGCGCGCAGAATGTTCGCCAGCTTCACAATCAACTCCCGCGCCTGCTCGGGGCGAAAGCGCACCAGCGAAGCAATCGAGTTCAGCGTATTGAAAAGAAAATGCGGATTGATCTGCCGCTGCAGCGCGTCCAGCCGCGCCTCCAGCAGCAGACGTTTCTGCTCTTCCAGAAATCGCTCCGTGCGGATCGCGTTCCATACCTTCAACGGAATCCCAACCACAATCGCCGCGCACGTCCACACCGCCAGCCGGATCAGCCATTGGTCGGAAACCAGCGCGAACAGCCGGTGTGGATACACCCGCGCAATCGAATTGCGGCATATCTCCATGCCGATAATCAGCACCAGCAGCAGAATCTGGCGGTCAAAGCGCGGCTTGCGCAGGTTGCGGCTGATCCAGCGGTAAATGCTGAGGTCCACAAACGGCGAAAATGACCAGACCTCTTCCTCCTCGACGAATTTGCCGAAAATACCGGCCGTGACGGCCACGGCAAGATCAAACGGCAGCGACAGATACTCGTGATGCAGCATGGCCGGCAGCGAAAGCGCGACGGCTCCCACAATCGCCGAAAACGGCCCCAGCAGAACACCGAGCAGAATGGTCGTCTCGAAGGAAAGATCGGCGGCGAAAAAGTTGGGAACGATCACCCGCACCCAAACGCCCAGCGCCAGCGGAATCACGATCAATCCCACCAGCCGCAGCGTCTGGGAAAGCCGCCGGTTCGCCGTGAAGAGTAAATCCTTGAAGACGCTGGATCGTGCCAGCGCCCCGGAGAAGGCCGCCGCCACGCCCAGCTTGACCAGCAGCGTGATCAAAATGAGTTTGGGCTCAATCACGCTCTCACTCTACTCTTAGCGGACAGGCGCAGTGTCGGAAAGATGCCCCATCTTTTCGCGCTTCACCCGCAGATAGTCGCGAAACGTGTCCTCCGGCTCCACCTCGGCGGAAAGTCGCTCAATGACCGAGATTCCCGCCGCCTCCAGCGCGGCCACCTTCTCGGGATTGTTCGTCATCAGCCGGACGGAAGCGACGCCCATCCGCTTCAGAATCGCCGCCGGAAGCTCGAACTCGCGGCAGTCCGCCTTGAACCCCAGTTCGAGATTGGCTTCCACAGTATCGAAGCCCTGGTCCTGCAACTCGTAGGCCTTCAGCTTTGCCATCAGGCCAATGCCGCGGCCCTCCTGCTGCTCATAAAGCAGGATGCCGCTGCCCTCCTCGGCAATCCGCTCCAGCGCCAGCTCAAGCTGCTGGCGGCAATCGCAGCGCAGCGAATGAAACACGTCTCCTGTAAGGCATTGCGAATGAATCCGCACAATGGGAGGCGCGGAAACAATATCGCCCATCACCAGCACAACCGCCGACTCGGTCTTCGCGGAAGAAGCAGCAGACCCATCCCCGCACGGACCCGGCTCGGTCGCCGTTCCTTCAAAACCAAGAATACGAAAGTGCCCCCAGCGAGTAGGAAAATCCGCGTCGGCGACCTTTCTCACGTTCTC
>JBAUHD010000384.1:0-9743 GCA_049680085.1 Acidobacteriaceae bacterium | reverse complement strand
GGCATGTTGGAGGTTCCCGGCATGGGCTCCAAGGGGGAGCAGAACCAGTAACGCAATCGCTCCCAGCCAGCTACAAGGCCACGAGATTGGCCGCGGCCTTGTTGAAAGAGGGGCCGGGGTCGTAAGTTGTTGCGCGGAATTTGACGTATTCATGCCTGGGTTCGCTCCGATGGTGGTGAAGGTAGTGGAGAATGCGAGATGTTTGGGCTGGCGGAAACAAAGTCGGCGACCCGCAGCCGTATCGATTCTCCCGGGCGGGGATGAATCTCGGCTACGCGGCTGCCATAGCGTACGGTGGTGGAACGCCCGGTCTTACTCAAGATAACGGCGGAGACCAGCACGCCATTCCTCCAGCGGATATTCACCTGATAGCCGCCGCGCGCACACAGGCCTGCAACTGATCCAGTGGGCCATGCGGCGGGCAGCGCCGGCAGAAGATGCAGTTCTCCGCCTTGCGACTGGAGCAATATTTCGGCGACGCCGGCCGCCCCCGCCGTGTTTCCATCCAGCGCAAAGATGTTCTGGGTCGCTCCGGCAACGCCTGCGCTCGAATACGTGAGCAGATTGGCATCGGCGGCTTTCGCGATAAGGCCGCAAAGATGCCTATGCGCGACATCGCCTTTGCATAGCCTTGCATAGTAGACAACGAGATTAGCACGACCCCACTCGCTCTGCTCCCAGTGAGGCGCGCTCAGGCGGCGCTCAATGGCGACTTCAGCCGCGCGGGCAAGCCTGGGCGTGCGTTGCGGCGAAATCTGGTCCAGCGGATACAGTGCCGCCAGATGCGAGGTATGCCGGTGGTTCGGTTCAGCTTCGCGAAAATCCTTCAGCCATTCCTGCAACTGGCCGTAACGACCAATCTGGAAGGGTGGCAGCTTGCCGCGCGCAGTCTCCCACGTCTTCCGCAGTTCTCCATCTATGCCGAGCACTTTCGAGGCTTCGATGCACATGCTGTATAAAGCGTAAACAAACTCCCGATCGCAGGTTGCACCCATCGACTCGCTGCACCGTTCTCCTGAAGGGGAGAAGAATGAATTTTCCGGTGAATCGGACGGGCCGGTGACAAGCCAGCCGTGTGTTGGCTCCGGCACCATGTAGGCCAGAAAAAAATCAGCCGCCTCGCGCAGGACGGGATAAGCCCGAGCGCGCAGGAATTCCACGTCTTGATGAAAAGTGTAGTGATCCCACATTTGCAGTGTGATCCAGATGCCGGCGGTGACAAAGATTCCCCAGCCGAGCCCCCAGCCGGGAGCGGTATAGCCCCAGGGGTTCGTCACCGTATGGCAGACCCATCCCGGCGCTCCGTACATTTCCTTTGCGGTCCTGCGGCCGGAGATGCGAAGGCCGTCGATCAACCCGAACAGCGGGGTCTGGCATTCGCCGAGATTGCAAACCTCAGCGGCCCAGTAATTCTGCTCGGTGTTGATGTCGAGATGAAAATCATCCGTCCATCCCATGCTGCTTGCAAGGCCGTCGTTCCATATTCCCTGGAGCGCCAAAGGTAACGGGGAATCGGCGCGTGATCCTGCGATGGTGAGATATCGCCCGTACTGGAAGAACAACGCCAACAACTCGGGGTCTTCCGCACCCGTAGCAAGCGCCGTGCGCCGCTGGCCTGTCGGCAAATCGGCGACGCCCGCAGGGCTCTTCCCCAGCCGGAGCGAGACGCGCCGGTAAAGCGGCTGATAGTCTGCAATATGCGCCTGTTTCAGGTCCGCAAAACTTTTGCGCGCGGCCATGCGCAGCGCACTCCGGCAGGTTCTTTCCGGCGCGTCGTTGTTAAAGCTCGTTGCGATGGCCACAAGCAGAGTCACGGCATCCGCGTTCCGCACCTCCAGAATTTGCCCGGAAGCCGAAATGGCTCCTCTTTCGGCAAGGGCCTGCACGCAAATTACGATTGCCACGCCATCCCGGCCATTGCTGTGCAGCTTCTCGCGAGCGTGACCGCGCAGCACCAGCGTGCTTTGTCCATCCGCCTGGATCGAGCAGGGTATGGAAATCCCATCGAAACTCGCGCGGAAGCTGATGTTCTGCCTCTGGCTGGACGTGAGTCGAACCGCCAAAACGTTGTCCGGGTGTGACGCAATAATCTCACGCGAATACGAAGCCTGCTCGCCTTGAAAGTCCACGCGCGCGACTGCGTCTTCCAGGTTCAACGAGCGCCGGTATCCTGCCGTCTTGCTTATCCCGGCGAACTCCAAATTCAACGCGGGCAAAGGCAGGTTTGTTCCGAAGGACGCAGGCTTGCCCAGCAGATATTCTCCGCATAATTGCTTTGCCTCGCTGTACCTGCTGTCGAACAGGAGTTGCCGGATCTCGTTCAGATGCGGTAGCGCGCTCGGGTTCACGTCGTGGGCGCTGGGACGCCCGGACCAGGCAGTGGACTCGGAGAGAACGATCCGCTCGGTTTGAATTCCTCCAAAGACCATGCCTCCGATTCGGCCGTTTCCTACCGGCAGCGCTTCAAGCCAGCGCTCCGCTGGATGCGTGTACCAGAGCGTGTTCGCTGACTCCGGGAAGATTGCCGGCCAGAGTCCGCGTCCTCCCCGGGGCAGCGCCGTAAGGGCGAACGTTCCCTTGAGAAAGCTGCGTCTGCTTGTTGACATAAAAATCTCTTCACTCTCCGCGGCGGCAGTCACGCTGCGATAGAAAGGGGTTGGCCCGCAGGCGAATGGCGGGTATTCTTGGCAGGGAAGGCAACATCATCACGATGAATGACAGTACCAGGTCCGCAGGCATTAAAGATATTGCAAGGCTTCTGCGCGTCTCTATCGGCACCGTCGACCGCGCTCTGCACGATCGCCCCGGAATCAACGAAGCAACCAAGGCCCGCGTCCTGCGCATGGCCGAACAACTCGGCTACCGCCCTAATCTTATTGCGCAGAGCCTCAAGCTGAACCGGAGGCTTTCGATTGCGGCCATCCTGCCGAAACATATTTCCTACTTCTTTGATCCATTGCGAGCGGGCATTCGCGCCGCTGCCGCTGCGGCCGTCGGCATGCAGATTCACCTGGAGTTCCATGAATATCCACGCCTTGGCGTCGGCGATGTGGAGGCTTTCCAGCGTGCCATTCCGCACCGCTACGACGGCATTATTTTCCTTCCCGGGGATCTGCGCAAATTTACCCCGATCATTCGCAAGCTCGCGCGCGGCGGGTCGGCAATGATGTGCGTGGGAAGTGATGCGCCGGATGCGGACCGCGTGGGATCGGTAACGGCGGATGCTTATGTAAGCGGCGCTATCGCCGCCGAGTTGCTTGCGCATAAACTCGGCGATGGAGCCGGGGTAGCTGTTTTCACTGGCGAGCTGTCCACCCTCGATCATGCCGAAAAACTGCGTGGCTTCTCCGATACGCTCTCTTCGCTGGCTCCACATCTCAATTTGCTGCCGGCCCTCGAAAGCCATGAGCGCCCGCGAGAGGCGTATCGCCAGGCGCTTGCGTTGATGCGCGGGAAGGCACGCCCGGAAGGGATATATCTGAGCACCGCGAATAGCATGCCAGTGCTGAAAGCGCTTGACGAACTTGGGTTGATCGGCAAGGTACAGATTATCGCCACCGACCTCTTTCAAGAACTTGTGCCGCTGATCGAATCCGGCAAGATCCTGGCTACGCTGTACCAGAGACCCCACACGCAGGGCAAGCTTGCGTTTGAAAACCTGCTTGCTTACCTGCTGCAGGCGAGCAAGTCCAGGCGCGTCATCCGGCTTGCTCCGCATGTTATTTTCCGCAGCAATCTTTCGCTCTTTACCGCCCCCCAGAGCGCTATCGGCGATGACATTGAGACCGAGCCGCTGCCCGGATGATTCCTCGGGCTTCGCCCCCGGCATCACATTCCTCTCCGCGGCGTAAAGCGGATGGCGCAACCGCCGCCAGAGGCCAACTTGAGAGACAGCGTTTGTCCGGCATTCACCACCTGCCTGGAAATCGCGACGTGCCGCGGATGGGCGCCCGCGGCGTCGGCGTAGATTTCCGCAGTATAAGTTCCAGAACCCAGAAAAGTGAGCGGGACCCGCAACGTTCGCGGCGTCCAGTTGGTGATGCCGCCGAGATACCAGTCGTCTCCATGCCGACGGGCCATCACGACAAACTTGCCCGGATAGCCGTCCAGTACCCGCGTCGCGTCCCAGGATGCGGGTACGTCTTTGATGAACTGAAACGCTGGCTGCCCGGCATACGTCTGCGGACTGTCGGACACCATCTGGATCGGCGTCTGAAAGATTACGTAGAGAGCAAGCTGCTGCGCCCGCGTTCCCATGACCATCGGATTTTTATCGCGCGCAACAAAGCCGGCTTCCGTGGCGTTGCGGAATCCGCCCGGCGTATAGTCCATGGGGCCCGCGAGAAGCCGCGTGAACGGAAACACGGTCCGGTCGACGGGACTGTCGCGTCGGCCGACCTTGTTATTCTCCATCCCCAGAACCCCTTCGTAGCTCCGCACGTTCGGATAGGTCCGCGCCAGGCCCCAGGGCGTGGTCGTGCCGTGAAAGTCCACCATCAGGTGGTCTTTCGCTGCCTCGCGGGCCACATCGTAATAGAACTGGATTCCCTGCTGGTCATTGCGGTTGATGAAGTCGATCTTCACTCCCGCCACGCCCCATTTCTCGTACAGCGGAAATGCGGTCTTCATCTGCCGCATCGCTGATTTGGAATAGATCCACCCCCAGACCTTCACGTGCCTGGCTGCCGCGTAACGCGCCAGTGCAGGCACATCCACTTTCCCGTTAAGCTTTGTGATGCCGCCTCCGGCAGACCAGCCCGCATCCAGCATCATGTATCGAAAACCGGAGCGCGCTGCGAAGTCGACGTAGTACTCCATGGTACGGGTGGTGTAGGCGGACTTCCCGTCTTTGCCGATGTCGCCCACCCACCAGTTCCAGGAAGCCTTGCCGGCATGAATCCAGCTCGTATCGCGCAACCGGTTCGGTGGATTCAGGTCATAGACGAGGTTGGACTCAATCAATTGACCGGGATGGTCGGCCACCAGCAGCACGCGCCACGCGGAGTGATGCGGCAGGGTTCCGGTGACTGCAACATCAGGCTGTCCGATCTGCGGTGAGAGTCTTGAGACAAACCAGTGCCCGGCCCAGTTTCCCGAGGGGTTGGCCACATACATCGCGCTGTTACCCTCCAGGTCGGACTCCAGCAATGCCATCCAGGCTCGCCCGGGCTCGTGCATCAATAACGGCAGGCCGATCAGAAAATGGCTTGAAACCCCACCGTGATTGCTGAACGCCGAAGTTGGGAGCCGCACATATTCGCTCTCGTAGCTGCTTTGGTAGTTCGGCAATTCGAGCGCCCAGTCGATGGCGTCGTCGCTGAGCCGGAATTCCGTGTCCTCCTGCCTGAGCCGGAGCTGCTGTATTCCCTCCTGTTCCGGAAGGACATAACGAAAAGCGATACCGTCGTTGTATGCGCGCGCTTCAAGGGTCATCACTCGCTGAGGGCTGCCGCTTTCGGCCACATTGACCTTCAGGCTGTTGTATGCGTCGTGCACCTTGCTGGTCTTCATGTCGAGGAGCGTGTAATCATCAACGCCGCTCCCAGATTGAGCGCCGGTAATGTGCACCTCCGAACCGAGCGCAGGCCCGCCATCCAATTCGAGGGCAAGCGCCGAATCATCCAGAATCGGTTTTCCATGAAAGGAAACAGAGTAATCCAGTGCGCCATCGGGGCCCTGGGAATTTACCGGCGGCTTGATCGTGAAGCGCATCTGCAATTGGTGGTTCGGCGAAAAAAGAACGGTTTGCGGCTCCTGGCCGACCGCCGCAGCGCCGCCTGCCGACAGAGCGCCGGCAAGCAGAATGGATATCGACAATCTCAACATGAGACGCACTCCTCAACACAGAGAATGACAGGCCGAGTGGGTCGGCCTGCATTGGAGTTACATAAAATACCGCGCCCGGCAAGCGCCGGGCGCGACATACAGAAAAGCGGCTAGAAGGTGTATTTCAACGAGAGCTGGAAGAACCTGGAGTCCGGCGTATTGTTCTGGAAAAACCTTGGCCCGGAAACCAGTCCCCCGTTCGCGTTCATCGCCAAGCTCCTTGGCCAGTTTGCGAATTAATTCCGCTCGGTTGCCGACGGTTCCCAAACGCGCACCACGCCATCGGTTTCGGCTATGGCAACCGATACCGCCTCGGCACGGACATCCAAGCCCAAAAATCGCACCTTCTCCTTCATGACTGATTCCTCCGCTTGTGACTCTGAACTGTGTTCCACTTCGGCTCACAGCTTCTAAATCCTTTCCCGATGATTAGAGGGAACCCTACCTCCACTGGGCTGCAGGAGGTACTCAGCGTGCCTCTCTTACATCGACCTGGGCGTCGACTGGAAATCGCCCCACCACTTCTTCGAACGGCTCCATCTTAATCGTCGGGCCACATCATTCCGCGGGTAATCTCATTGCCGACCTGCACCAGATTGGGGCCTGCGCCAGGTGACGCAGAGGGCCAGCGGCACCGTCGGGCTGATCTCGCTTGGCGATTGCCGACGAGATAGAGTAAACATTTACCAAGGGCCAGGGTTGCGGACCTGCTGAACCAAACCTTGTCGATGGGAGAACCGCAATTTGAAAAGCGGAAGCGTCACGCCGGGGCGCGGGATCAGCCTCGCGCTCATTCTATGGATTGTCATCAGCGGCGCAAGTGGAGCATGTGCGTCGCAGCGTCATACTAAAAGCCTGAAAGAGGCGCGCGCCACTCAACCGGCTCCCGTGACGGCCGAAGCCTCCGCGCCCGCAGAACGCGCCGTGAAGTTCCCTACCGTGTTATACGGTGCCGCTTATTACCACGAGTACGAGCCATACGAACGGCTGAACCAGGACATCAAGTTGATGAAAGCCGCCGGGCTGAACGAGGTCCGCATGGGCGAATCAACGTGGAGCCTGTGGGAGCCGGAGGACGGCCACTTCGAGTATGCGTGGATGGACCGCGTGGTGGATGCGATGGGGAAGGCGGGGATCAAGGTCATCCTGGGCACGCCGACGTATTCGATCCCCACGTGGCTCTACAAGGAGCACCCGGAGATTCTGGCGCGTCCGCTGGGCGGCGCGAAGGTGTTCTACGGGATGCGCCAGAATATGGACTTTGATAATCCAACGTTTCGGTTTTACGCGAAGCGCGTGATTACGAACCTGGTGGAGCACTACAGGAACAATCCTTATGTGATTGGCTGGCAGATTGATAACGAAACGTCCTCGTATGGAGCGTCGAACCCGGACGTGTTTGCCGGATTCGTGGACCATCTGAAGCAGAAGTTCGGCACGACGGAGAATTTGAACAAGGCATGGTTCCTGAACTATTGGGGCGAGGACGTGAACTCCTGGGCCAACATGCCGACGCGCGATGACGCGCAGAGCACTGGCTACAAGCTGGAATGGTCGCGGTGGCAGCAGATGCGCGTGACCCGCTATCTGGCGTGGCAGGCCGCGCTGGTGAGGGAGTATCGCAGGCCGGACCAGTTTGTGACCAC
Organism: Acidobacteriaceae bacterium; assembly: GCA_049680085.1. GTDB lineage: Bacteria > Acidobacteriota > Terriglobia > Terriglobales > Acidobacteriaceae > Silvibacterium. The sequence goes on along the minus strand of JBAUHD010000384.1, from coordinate 2,271 downwards.
CGACTTCGCGGGCGGGATGAAGCCGGACGTCAATGAAGAGGCTGTGGCTTCGCATCTGGATATTGCGGCGGTGAACGACTACCACGGCACTCAGGACCACTACGACGGGTCGCAGCAGTCGCTGGTGGAGGACTACACGCGGTCCCTGAAGCACAGCAATTTTCTGGTGACGGAAACGAACGCGCAAACCACAGACTGGGATTCGGCGTTCCAGTATCCCCCCTACGATGGGCAATTGCGGGAGGATGTTTACACGCATATCGCCAATGGCGCAGACATGGTGGAGTACTGGCACTGGGCGTCGATTCCCGCCGGACAGGAGACCTACTGGAAGGGCGTTTTGTCGCATGACTTCGAGCCGAATCGCGCGTACCGCGAGGTTTCACGGACGGGGCATGAGCTCAAAAAAATTGGCCCTCAGCTTGTGGGCATGCAGCTTAAGAACCAGGTTGCGATTCTGTGGAGCCGCGATTCTCTGAACGCCATCAACTTTATGCCATTTACATCCAGTGGGCCGCAGTGGTCGTTTGCGCCTCCTGTGGCGGACTATGCCTCGCTGGTCCAGCAGATGCACCATGCGCTTTACTCCCTGAATGTGGGCTGCGACTTTGTCTTCCCCGAAGACACGGATTTTTCGCAGTACAAGCTACTGATTGTTCCGGCGCTCTATATATCAGACGACACGCTGCTGGAGCGCATTTCGGATTACGTAAAGAACGGGGGCCATGTGGTGATGACCTTCAAGAGCGGATTCGCCAATGAAAATTCCGCGGTGCGCTGGGTGAGGGCTCCGGGGCCGCTGCGCAAGGCCGCCGGCTTCAGCTATCAGGAGTTCTCCAATCTTGAACATCCGCTGGCGCTCAAAGGCGATCCCTTCGACGCGGGCAAGGACAACAAGGTGATGTACTGGGCCGAGTTCCTGATGCCGGAACACGCGAAGGCGCTGGCGTTCTATGACCATCCGTTCTTTGGGCGATGGCCGGCGATTACGGAGAACCAGTACGGCCAAGGTACGCTGCTGTATGAAGGCACCTACCTGAGCGATACCTTGCAGCATGCGATTCTGCTGGACGCGCTGAAGCAGGCTGGGCTGACGGGGCCGGACCAGGAGCTTCCGAAGGCAATTCATGTTGTGAGCGGTACGGACCGGATCGGGAAGCGGCTGCATTACTACTTTAATTACTCCGGTTCCAATGCGACCTTTACTTATCCTTATTCAACGGGCCAAGACCTGCTGACCGATGAGGCCGTCGCGCATTCCCAGCGGGTCACGCTGAAGCCATGGGACGTGGCGATCGTGGAAGAGAAATAGTAGCTCCCGCTCTCAATAATTAACGAGATAGACACGGCCCTTCAGCGTAATGGGAGCCTTCTCGGTGGACTGGAAGGTGAGCGTCAACGGCGTCCCCGGCTGGAGGTCCTTGTGGCTGATTTCGCCCATCGCCCATGAGAGACCGGACCATACCTCGCGGTCGTAGTTCTCGCGGATGGGAAGACTCCTGCCGCCCTGCTCGGCTTTCAGCAGGAAGATTTTGCCCATCGTAACGCCGCTTGGCGGCCAAGTGCGGCGAAGGCTTCCGTCAGGCGAGTATTGCTGCAGGATGAAACGCAGGTCGCCGCTCGCGGGCGCGGAAATGGTGGCCTGGATCATCCCTTTGCCGATGGCCTTGAACTGTGCCGGTAGGGGATGGATGGAGCGCGGGATTACGACATCTTTCTGCACGCCGAAATCGTATTTAGGGACCGTGTATTTGCCGAAGCCAATCATGGCCATCTGGCCGGGGCCAAGCTCGATGGTGCTGCCGGCGAGGCGCGGCGTGAAACCGGCATCGCGAAAGAGGATGCGGCCTGGGCCGAGCGGCTTTTGCGTCTGCGAGAGCAGCGGCAGCGTGATTTTAGTGATGTCCTGTGCCGGATTCACCACGACGTACACGCTTCCATTGGAGTCGAGCGCGCCGAACCCATAGGTTTGGTTGTTGCCGGGGATTCCGCCGAAGGCCTTGATGCGGCCCTCGGACTGGAAGTGCAGATAGAGCGACTGCACGCGGGCGAACCAGTCGGCGTCCTGGTCGCTCATCAGCTCAAGATTGCCGTAGGTGGTGTTGATCCAGCCGCCGCGCGCCATCATGAGGATGAGCGAACCTTTCCATGCTTGAAACGCGCGGCGATAATTGGTGCCCGTGGTCCCGGGCATAAAGCTGGTTGTATCGATGCGCTCCAGCGGCACGCCGGCCTGCTGGTAGCGGCGCATCTGATGGTCGCTATAGAGAT
>JBAUHD010000383.1:0-2176 GCA_049680085.1 Acidobacteriaceae bacterium | reverse complement strand
CAAAAAGCGCTCGGCTTTTCACTGTCGAGGATTCGGAAGGTGAAACGCATCCTCACTAAGTTGCTGATTCGGAATGACTCGATGGGCTTGGAACGGCATTTGCGACCAAAATCGAGAAGAAGAGTCTAATAGCGATAGTCTGAAGAGTTTACTAGCCGGTAATTTGATAGAAGGGGACTCATGTCCAGCGATTTTCTCAGTGTCATCCAGCCCAGTGATCCCAACCAGCGCGAGGGACAGCCGGAGGGTCGCGTGCTTCCCGTCCTTCCGGTGCGCGATACCGTGCTCTTTCCTCATGCGGTGCTGCCTCTGACCGTCGGGCGCGAAAGTTCCGTCCAGTTGATTCAATCTCTCGGCGACGAGAGAACGATCGTGGTGGTGGCGCAGCGCGACGCGCGCCTGGACGCTCCACAGCCCAGCGATCTTTACGCGTACGGAACGCTGGCCACCATCCACAAAGTCGTGAAGATGCCCAATCAGAGCCTGTTCGTGTTCACCGAGGGCACCGAGCGCGTAAAACTGGGGGCGTTCGCGCAGATCGAGCCTTTCATGACGGCCTCCGTTGAGGTGATTCCGGAGATTGGGGCCGCGAGCGGACCGGAGCTTGAGGCCCTGCAGCGCAACGTCGCCCAGGCGTTTCAGCAGATTGTCTCCTCCTCGCCCACGCTCTCCGACGAGTTGCAGACCATCGCCATGAACATTGACGAGCCGGGGCGGCTGGTGGACTTTATCGCCTCGTCCCTGCCCTTCCTCGCTACCACCGATAAACAGGAACTGCTCGAAACTCCGGACATTACGGCGCGGCTGGAGCGCGTGAATAAGCACCTGGCCAAAGAACTCGAAGTCCAGCAGCTTCGCAATAAAATTCAGTCCGAAGTCCAGGACCAGGTTCAGCAGTCGCAGCGTGATTACTACCTGCGCGAGCAGATGAAGGCCATCCAGAAGGAGCTGGGCGACGCCGACGAAGGCCAGAAGGACATTGAGGACCTGCGCAAAAAAATCGAAGCCGCCGGAATGCCGGAGGAGACGCAGAAGGAGGCGGAAAAGGAGCTAAACCGCCTCTCGCGGATGTCTCCCATGGCCGCCGATTACTCGCTGACGCGCAACTACATCGAGTGGCTGGCCGTGCTGCCGTGGTCCAAATCATCGGGCAGCGTCGTGGACATTCTCAAGGCCAAGCAGATACTGGACGAGGACCACTACGACCTGAAGAAGGTGAAGGACCGCATTCTCGATTACCTTTCTGTCCGACGGCTGAAGCCGGATATGAAAGGCCCGATCCTGTGCTTTGTCGGGCCTCCGGGCGTGGGCAAAACCTCGCTCGGGCGCAGCATTGCGCGCGCGCTCGACCGCAAATTCCAGCGTATTTCCCTCGGCGGCATGCACGACGAGGCGGAAATCCGCGGACACCGCCGCACCTATATCGGCGCGCTTCCTGGGCAGATTATCCAGAACCTGCGGCGGGCGGGCGCGAACGATCCCGTGTTCATGCTCGACGAAATCGACAAGCTGGGGCGCGACTTCCGCGGCGACCCATCCTCGGCGCTGCTGGAGACGCTCGACCCGGAACAGAACAACACCTTCCGCGACAACTATCTCGACCAGCCGTTTGATCTCTCCAAGGTGCTGTTTATCTGCACGGCCAACCAGCTTGATCCGATTCCCCCGCCGCTGCTCGACCGCATGGAAATTATCGAGTTGCAAGGGTATACGGAAGAGGAGAAGATTCACATCGCCTTCCGTTATCTGATTCCGCGCCAGATCAAGGAAAACGGAATCGACGCCGAGAAGATTGAATTTCCGGAAGATTCGGTCAAGTTCATGGTGCGTCACTACACGCGCGAAGCGGGTGTCCGCCGACTCGAACAACTGTTGGGCACGGTATGCCGCAAAAAAGCGCGCCGCCTGGCCGAGGGCATTACGGAAAAGCTGGTGGTGACGCGCGAAATCGTGCAGGAGTTTCTGGGCGGCATCAAGGTTCGCGTGGACACGGAAATTGCTGAGCGCACCAAGCGCTCTGGCGTGGCTGTGGGCCTCGCATGGACTCCGGCCGGCGGCGACGTGCTGTTTATTGAAGCCAACCGCATGAAGGGCAAGGGCGGCTTTACCATGACCGGGCAGATCGGCGAGGTTATGCAGGAGTCGATGCAGGCCGCGCTGACCTGGGTGCGCTCGA
>JBAUHD010000382.1:0-2356 GCA_049680085.1 Acidobacteriaceae bacterium | reverse complement strand
GCGCGAAAACATCGTCGAAAGCTACTACAACTGGCACATCCGCTCAGGGCTGTTCGGCGCGGTGCAGCTCACCCATATCGACAACCCCGGATACAACCGCGACCGCGGCCCGGTCTGGGTTCCCGGCCCGTTATTTCTCCGCTTCGGTAATTCGCATCAGACGATTCTCGCGCAGGTCGCGGGTCAGCACCTGTTTACGTCCGGATGGCCAATCCACCTCGATGCTGTCGATCTTTGTCGCGTCGCCCAGGCCGAAGTAGAGAGGCAACACGCTCTGCGACAAGTATCCCGACTTGCCGTCGTTGTAGTGCGTGTAGGTCTGCCCGTTGGCGTGCAGGCGCACCTTCGCGCCCAGTCCATTGCGGTTGGATTTTGTGCCGACCAGCACGATCTTGAGCCAGTGAATTTTCTTTACCTGGGCCAGATCGCTGATCAGAATCTGCGGCTCCGAATTAAAGTCGTTGGTTACGATGTCCAGGTCCCCGTCATTGTCCAGATCGAAAATGACCGAAGACCGGCTTCCCTTGGGAGCGGTCACCGTGATCTTTCCGTTCTCGCCCTGGCAGACCTGCTGGCCGAGGCCGCCAAGCTGGTCCTTGTTCGTGCAGTCCATCACGAACCACGGAGTATAGGGCACCTTGCGCGGCTCGATCCCGAGAAGAAATTCCGAATCGAGAAACCCTTTGCCCTGGTTGTTCAGCAGCATCGAGTTGATGCCGTAGCGCAATGGGAAATTCATACTCGCCGCAATGAAGATATCCTGCCAGCCGTCGGCGTTCACGTCGGCGACGCTCACTCCCCACGGCCAGAGCTGCTCGACCCCGATCTTGTCGGAAATTTCCTCGAACTTGCCTCCGCCGAGATTGTGATAGAAGGCGTTGCCGAAGATGTAGTCGCTGGCGGGCCCTCCCAGCATCGCGGTCGAAACCGGAACGACCTTTTCCTTCTCCTGGAACGGAGTTTGCTGGGCCATCATGTCCGAGTGCATGTCGGTCACGAAGAGGTCCGGACGGCCATCGTTATCGTAGTCGAAGAACTTGATGCCCATGGACCCCCACGGTGTCTTGGGGAAATATTCTTTTGTCACGTCTACAAATTTCTTGCCGCCCTCGTTCGCGAAATATTGGTCCGCTCCCTGCATATTCAGGAAGTAGATACCCGGATAGCGATTGCCATTCAGATAAGCGAAGCCGGCATCGCCGCACCAGCCGTGGGGGTTCAGCCCAACTTCCGCCGTCACATCCTTAAACTTGTAGTTCCCCAGATTTTCATAAAGGACCGGATGCTCGAAGCGTTCGGGATGGAGGTGGCCGAAAAAAGCGTCCGGCAGCCCGACGTATTCTCCGTGCGCCCCCTTCACCTTGCTGGTATAAATGCCGACGTTGCACACCAGCAGGTCCACGCGGCCGTCGTTGTTGTAGTCAAAAAACACTGCGCCGGAGGAGTGCGCGATGATATTGATGCCGGACTGTTTGGTAATGTCGGTGAAATGACCGTGGCCGTCATTTTTGAAAAGCACGTCCCCCTGATCGACAGTGGTTACAAACAGGTCCTCGTGGCCCGTATTGTTCACGTCGGCAAAGGATGCACCCACATTGATGTGGCCCTTCATCCCCACGCCGGCCTCATCCGTAATGTTCCTGAACTTTCCGTTGCCCAGGTTTTTCCATAGCTGGTTTCCGCCAACCTGGCTCACAAAATAGAGATCGTAAAGCCCGTCCCCATCCACATCCGCCACGGCGACCCCCGCCCCGTGGTCGTAATGGTTGTGCATGTACTGCTGCTTCGCATAAGGAAGCACATGATTGCGGAAGGTGATTCCGCTCTGCTTCAACTCGTCCGTGAAGTGAAATTTGTAGGGCACCTTGAACTGACCCACCGAATCCTGTTGCGCCTGTTCGCGCGCCGGGAGAGCGTCCAGCCCTACATCATTGCGCGGGAACGGCACTTCCGGAGGAGCAGCTTCCTGGCTTACTGCTGAACTCGCAAGCAGTCCCGTAACGAGAACCGCTGAGAAGATAGAAAGTAGAAATGATCGAGTTGACATTCTCCCTCCGGAGCAAGCCGAACATGGATTCGGGATGTACGCTGTAGCGCAATCATGGACGAGAAAACTTCACCGAGGTCGCAGAGCCGTGCTTGCGAGGACCAGGCCGGGTGGTTCGCGGTAGCCAGTGTAAATCAATTTCCCGAAAATGCTGAGAAAAATGCGGCATGTCGGTGACGATGGCTCGCTCGGTCTCGGCGAGCCAGGATTCGCCGCCCATTGAAGCTGTACCGCCTCTTATTTTGAGCCGCCCTGCGGCATCGCCTTTTCCACTTGCGCGATTTGTTGCTTGACCAGATCGCGCATCGG
>JBAUHD010000381.1:0-19397 GCA_049680085.1 Acidobacteriaceae bacterium | reverse complement strand
CGAGCAGGCGAGGCGCGGCGAAGCGGAGCGCGTCGGCGGCGTTGGGCGGGGGGGTGAGGAGGGCGTCGGGAAAGAGCCAGTGGACGTCCGGTTCGCAAACGGCGAGCGAGCCGGGGGCGGTGCGGAGGGCGCTTTTTGCGGGGATGAGGGTTTCGCGCTGGCCATCGCGGAAGTAGAGCTCGCTGCGTCCGGCGTTGAGCGCGGCGGCCGGGGTTCGGGCTTTCGACGCGAGGACGGCGAGGCGCGATACGGCGAGCAGAGGGAGGTCCAGCGCCTGAGCCAAACCCTTGGCGGTGCTGACGCCGACGCGGATTCCGGTGAAGCTGCCGGGGCCGTTGACGACAACGATGGCCTGAAGGATGGCGGCGTCGAGGCCTTCGGCGGTGAGCATGGCGCGCATGACGGGCACGAGCTGCGCGGCGTAGGACTTGCCGGGAAGCTCAGTTTCGGCGAGCAGCGTGAGGTCGCCGGGCTCGACGCGGCCCAGCGCGACGGAGCCCGAAGGGCCGCAGGTGTCGATGGCAAGCGCGATCATTCGCCCAGCTCCGGTAGCGCGCCTGGATTGATGTCCTGGCAGATTTCGAGCAGCACGCCGCCGGCGCTGGCGGGGTGGACGAAGAAGTAGAGGTGGTCCCCGGCTCCGGTCTGGATTTCTTCCGAGATGACGCGCGTGCCGTTTGCCTTGAGCGAGGCAAGGGTGGCGGCGATGTCGTCCACGCGGAGAGCGACGTGGTGCAGGCCGGGGCCGCGTTTTTTGAGGAAGCGGGCGACGGCGGAGTCGGGAGTTGTGGGCTCAAGCAGCTCGATGCGGCTGCCGGCGATGGGCAGCATGGCGGTGCGGACCTGCTCGTGCGGGATGACTTCCTCATGCTCGATCTGGAGGCCGAGGGCTTCGTAGAATGCGCGCGCCTGGGCGATGGATTCGACGGCGATTCCGAGATGGTCGATTCGGGTCATGGTCGCGTGAGCCTGTTTCAGCGTATCCCCCCAGGGGCTGAAGCTGCATTTTCCGCCGATCACGGACGGCCTGAAGGCCGCCCCTTCCAAGCGAAGTATGCACTGAAAATAGATTAGCGCGCGGCGAAGAATTGGGCGACGAGTTGGGGGATGAGTTGATAGGGGTCCTGGGCTCCGGCGGCTACCTGCTGGGCGTGGCGTTGGAGTTCGGCTTCGGTGAGGCCGTGGGTTCGGGCTTCGGCGAGCAGCGACCGGCGGAGCATGGCTTCGATGCGCTCGCGCCAGTATGCGATGCGGCGTGTTTCCAGGCGGCCTTCGGCGGCGAGCCAGTGGCGGCGCTGTTCGATGGCCTGGAAGAGAGCTTCGGTTCCCTCTCCGGTGGTGGCGGTGGTTTTTACTACGGGCGGGGTCCATTCGTTTTGGGCGGCACGCGAGAGCGACTGCATGGCGCGGATTTCTTTTTCGACTCGGTCGGCGCCGTCGCGGTCGGCTTTATTGATGGCGAAGACGTCGGCGATTTCCATGATGCCGGCTTTCAGGGATTGCACGTCGTCGCCCATGCCGGGAACGAGCACAACTACGGTCACGTCGGCGAGGCGGACGATTTCGACTTCATCCTGGCCGACGCCCACGGTTTCAATGAGGAGCACATCGCGTCCGCTGGCTTCGATGACCTGGGCCACGTCGGCGGTGGTGGTGGCGAGTCCGCCGAGCGAGCCTCGGGTGGCCATGCTGCGGACGTAGAGGCCGTCGTCGTTGGCGCGCTCTCGAATGCGGATGCGGTCGCCGAGGAGGGCTCCTCCGGTGAAGGGGCTGGAGGGATCGACGGCGATAACGCCGATGCGGCTGCCGGTGGCGCGCCATGCGTGGGTGAGATGGTCGACGAGCGTGCTTTTGCCTGCGCCGGGAGCTCCGGTGATGCCGACGCGGAGGGCGTGGCCGGTGTGGGGGAAGCAGGCGGAGAGGATTTCTGTTGATTCGGGAGACGCGTTTTCGACGAGCGAGACGGCGCGGGCGAGGGCGCGGATGTCTCCGGCGCGGAGTCGTTGCACGAGATCGTTCGCGTGCGGCATAAGGCAAGAGTAATGGGGAATGGGAAAAGGGGGAAGTTCAGGGGGTCGCAATGTTCCCCCACTCAAGCAAGAGCGCTTGAGTGGGCCACCTGCCACCTGCGGCATAAGGCAAGGGGAAAGAGGAAAGAGGAACTGAAGCCGAATCGGGAATGGAGTGCGATGAAAATCCATTTTGGTCAAGTCTTGCGCAAAAAGTGAAAGACGATGAGGGGTTATGTTTCCGCGCTCCGATAACGTCAGCGGGTCCACCGCCGCATTTTTCCGCTTGAGAAACGGCGTACGGCGAAAATTGCGGGCGGGTGGACCACCAGGAGAATCGACGTGAGACGCCTAATCTTTTTCCTTCTGCTGGCATCCGTGACGGCAGCCGCTCAGAAGAACGAGATCACCGTATCGGCTGTGGGAAATTTCAATCCGGTTACGTACGTGAACATCAATCAGACGATCCCAACGATGGGAAGCTCGCAAAAATCCTCGATTGGAGGCGGCCTTGAATATAACCGCTGGTTCAATCCGTCTCATGCTTTCGGGATCGTGTATGAGCAGAACCCCTCGGACGGCAAACTGCACGGCGCGGCGAATGGCAAGTGGTACATTTTCCCTTTAATGCGATACGAATTCCTGGGAGTGTTTACTCAGCGATTCAGCATCGTTCGGACCTCGCCTTACGGGCCGGAGGGGATACGGCAGGTCAGCAGATTAACACCCTTTCTCCAGGAGGGGGCGGGGGCGGTTGTCACCCGTGAAACCGATCCAGCCAATAACGGCCTTGCCGGATTGAGCCACAGCATGGCGTTCAGCATGGGCTTTGGCTCGGATTACTGGATCAATCGCAGGTTATCTTTTCGGATCAGCACCATCATCCTGGCGGACCAGACCGGCTGCTATGACGATCCGACGTGTGCGCCGACGTGGGGACTTTCTCATGATCTGAAGACGGGCTTTACCTGGAAGTGGTGAGAGCGCGGTTGAAGGGGAAAGAGGAAACGGGGAAAGGGGTAAGGGGGAAGTTCGGGGGTCGCGATGTTCCCCACTCAAGCAAAGGCGCTTGAGTGGGCCACCTATTGTCGGGGATGAAAATTCGAGCTACCCGAGGCGAACCGCAGGTCCCTCACTTCGTTCGGGATGACATCGCGTTTCATGTTGAATCTTGTTGGGTGAGTGCTCAGCCGCGCGATGGGGCGACCTTGAGGATTTCGCGGGCGATGACCATTCTTTGGATTTCGCTGGTGCCTTCGCCGATGGTGCAGAGCTTGACGTCGCGGTAGAACTTTTCGGCGGGGTAGTCCTTGATGAAGCCGTAGCCTCCGTGGAGTTGCACGGCCTCGTTGCAGATGCGAACGGCGACTTCGCTCGAGTAGAGCTTGGCCATGCTGGATTCGCGGGTGACGCGCTGGCCGGCGTCCTTGAGCACGGCGGCGCGCTGGGTGAGGAGGCGGGCGGCGTCGAGTTCGGTGGCCATGTCGGCGAGCTTCCATTGAATGCCTTGAAACTCGGCGATGGCTTTGCCGAATTGTTTGCGCTCCTTCACGTATTTGAGCGAGGCGTCGAGCGCGCCGCGTCCGATGCCGAGCGAGAGGGCGGCGATGGAGATGCGTCCTCCGTCGAGCACGCGCATGGCGTCGACGAAACCTTCGCCGAGTTCGCCGAGGAGATTTTCGGCGGGGATTTCGCAGTCCTCGAAGATCAGCTCCGAAGTGTCGCTGGCGCGGAGGCCGAGCTTGTTTTCCTTTTTGCCGGGACGGAAGCCGGGAGTTCCCTTCTCGACGATGAAAGCTGAGAGTCCGTGGGTTCCCTTTCTGCGGTCGGTGACGGCGATGATGACGGCCACGTCGGCGTAATGGGCGTTGGTGATGAAGGTTTTGTTTCCGTTGAGGACCCAGTTGTCACCTTTGCGGACGGCGGTGGTGCGGGCGGCGGAGGCGTCGGAGCCGGAGCCGGGTTCGGTGAGCGCCCAGGCGCCGAGCCATTCTCCGCTGGCAAGTTTGGGAATGTATTTTTGGCGCTGGGACTCGGTTCCGGCGAGAAAGATGTGGTTCGCGGCGAGCGAATTGTGCGCAGCGAGGATGATGCCGATGGAGCCGTCGACGGCGGAGAGCTCTTCAATGGCGAGCACGTAATCGACGTAGCCGAGGCCGGAGCCGCCGTATTCGACGGGGATGACGACACCCATGAGGCCCATTTGCCCGAGCTGCTTCACGACCTCGGCGGGAAACTGGCTGGCCTCGTCCCAGCGCATGACGTTGGGTGCGATTTCGCGCGCGGCGAAGTCGCGAATCTCGCGGCGAAGCTGTTGCTGGTCTTCGGTGAGGGTGAAGGGGTAGGTGGAGGCGGGATTTTGCTGGACAGAAGACGACGCCATGAATGCCTCACTGGAGTGAGATTCGGGAAAACCCGTGATGGTATCACGGGGGAGGGGCGGGTGGCTAAGGGGCGGCTGGCTAAGAGGCGGGTGGCTGGATTGGCGAACCTACCAAGAGAAGTGCAGGTCCCTCCGCTGCGTTCGCTGGGCGAACTTCGGTCGGGATGACAAGACTTTATTCTTGGTACATCAATGTTGAATTTGCTCCATCTGCCCCTTTGATAGCCGATCGACGTTTCAGCCGACCATCTTTTTCGCGAACCGCTTTTCCAGCTGCCCGGTTTTTAGCCAACCGCTTTTTCGCTACCCGCTTTTTAGCCGCTTCTAGGCGGCTTTTTCTTCGCCTGCCTGGGCTTCGGCGAGGATTGCGCGGAGCTGGATGCGGGTGGCCATGAGTTTGCGGCGGACCTGGGGCTCGGGGATTTAGAGCAGATCGGCGATGGCGGCGGGGGTGTAGCCTTCGACATCACGAAGCAGGAAGAGGAAGCGGTCGGCGGGGGGCAGTTCCTGAATGGCTTCTTCCAGGTCCGTGCGTTTCACATTGCGCATGGGCATTGCGGGGACGGCGGGATCGGGGGCGAGAACCGGGGGTTCGGCGGGAAGCGGCGCGTCGGGCATGGTGTTCAGAAGGGATCGCTGGCGGAGCTCGCGGATGAGGGCCGAGTCCACATCGGGGCCGGTCGGTTCTTCGGTAGCACGAAAGGCGGCGACGAAGGTGCTGGTGAGGATTTGCTCGGCTTCGATTTCATTGCCGGTCATGTAATAGGCGAGGGCGAAGGCGCGATGGCGATGGCTGTCGTAGATATCACGTTGACGCACGGCGACGCTCTGCTTCTGCTGACGCGAGGCCACGATCTGTGCGGAGGCACGCGGAAGCTGGCGGTCGGAGATGAACTCGAACAAGATGGGCCTCAGCGTTACTGTATCATTTCAATCCAGTTTTGACAGATTTAGAAATTCTTCTGAGCCATCAGGTGGTTCACGGGAGGCGTGCAGGGGTTTACGGAAGGTTACGCGGTCCGCGGTCATTTCGAGATATTTACGGCTTATGGGCGGAATCGCAATGGAAAGAAACTTCCCCTTTGCCGATAGAGATGCAAAGGGTATAAATTTGGACGCATCTGCTGCGAACGACGCTACCATCCTCTTTTCGGGATTCCCCGCCCCGCTGGGAGACGACTGGGCGGCGGCGAAAGAGCAGGGCAAGCGGCGCCGATGGAGAGGAATGGCGGAAGAGCGAATTCTAATCATCGAAGACGACGCCGTGGTGCGGGCGGCGGCCGGGGCGGCTCTGGAGCGGGCGGGCTATTCGCCGGAGCTGGTGGCCAGGGGCGCGGAGGCGGTGGCGCGACTTCGGGACGGGCTTCGCCTCGATTTGATCGTGTGCGACCTCTCATCGGATGGCTCTGAAGGCGGGGATGTGATGGCGACGGTGCGCGAACTGTCTCCAGATACGCCGCTGGTGGTGTTGTCGGCGCAGCGCGATGTCAACGTTGTGATCGGGGCGATGCGGAGCGGGGCGTCGGATTATCTGCTGAAACCGTTCAAGTCAGAGCAGTTTGTGGCCGGCATTACGCGGGCGCTGGAGCGGGGGCGGGCGGAGCAGCGTCATGCCGCCGATCGCGAGGGCCTGGAGAAGCTGGTGGCGGCGCGGACCGAGTTGCTGCGCGAGGCCATCTCCAACCTGGAGCAGGCCTATGACATTACGCTGGAGGCGCTGGGCGACGCGCTGGACCTGAAGGACGCGGAAACGGAAGGACACTCGCGACGGGTGACCGCCTACACGATCGCGCTGGCCCGGGCCATGGGAGTGAAGGGTGAGGATCTGCGGTCGGTTTCGCGCGGGGCGTTTCTGCACGACATCGGCAAGATGGCGATTCCCGACGCGATTCTGCTGAAGCCCGGCAAGCTGGATCGTCAGGAGCAGGCGATGATGCGCGAGCACTGCGCGCGGGGGTACCAGATTCTGCGCAAGATTCCCTTTCTGCAGGAAGCGGCGGAGATTGTCTACAGCCACCAGGAGCGGTATGACGGCAGCGGGTATCCACGGGGGCTGAAGGGCGACCAGATTGTGCTGGGGGCGCGGATATTTTCCGTCGCCGACACGCTGGACGCCATTACTTCCGACCGGCCCTACCGGCGCGCCAACAGCTTCGAGGCGGCGCGGATGGAGATTCTGCGCTGTGCCGGAACGCAGTTCGACCCCGAGGTGGTGAAGGTGTTTGATACGCTGCCGGATGATCTGTGGGAGAATCTGCAAACCGAGATCACACACCACGCGCGAGTGGCCGCCCTGGCATCCAAATAGGGAAAGTTCTGGAGGGAGGAGCCAATGCCGCTACTGAGCGTGACGGAGGTCCAGCAACGTCTGATTCATTTGCCTGGGTGGACCCTGAGTCCGGGGGGAGAAATTGTGCGCGAGGCGAGCTTCCAGGATTTCATTGCCGCGATCACGTTTGTGAATCAGGTGGCGGCGCGCGCTGAAGACCTGGGGCACCACCCTGATATTGATATTCGCTACAACAAGGTGCGCCTGGCGCTGACCTCGCACGACGCGGGAGGGCTGACGGAGAAGGATTTCGAGATGGCTGGGGGGATTGAGGGGATTCTGGCGAGCGGTGGGAAAGCTTGAGCGGAGACCAGACACGAAAGAAGTGCAGATTCCTCCGCTGCGTCCGCTGCGCGGACTTGGGTCGGAATGACAAGGTGTAGGAAGTAGAAACGGTTGCAGATCGCTGCGCGGACTTCGGTCGGAATGACAAAGGCGTAATGGGCTAGAGGAAGTGGGTTCGGGTCTAGATGATTTCGTCGTCGGGTGGATTGGGGGCGGGCGGCGGGGTGGTCTGCCGGATGCGCGTTAGTTCGCGGCGGTTCCACAGGGCGAGCGCGACTCCGCTGAATGCGGCGGAGCCTATGACGAACAGGGTCGCGCGCCATAACTTGCGCCGGGGGCCGGGAGAGGATTCGAGAGCGGGATCGAGATTGGGTTCGGCAGTCATGAAAAAAGCAGCAGAAAAACAATGGGCGCGCCGGGAAATGGAGCGACTTTTGGAGGGCCGCCGGGTTGATTGTAAATGAGGCTTGCGCGATTTGCGGATGGAGGGTAGACTGTTAACAAGTTGATCAACCGCAAATAATTTGCGGTGTTTTTCGAAAAATGTGCAATAATCATGTTTCTTTACAGCGGCCAGTTGCATCTGTATAGAATGTAAACGGATCGCAAGCTGATGTTGAGCGGGGCTCATGGCTTGCCGAGACAAGTTTTTAAGTTGCGTCACTGGCCTCCCGGCACGGACAAATTACCGTTCGTGCCGCCTTTTTTTTGCTTTTTCGCCTTTCCCCCACTCCAGAAGCCGACTCGGCCACCGCTGCTGTCCTCCGGTCCACTCTTGTAGGATGGAGGGCGGAGGAGTTGCATGAGGCGCATTCTGCTTACCGCGGTCATTGGGCTGGTTACCGTTGCCGGTTACGCACAGTGGACGAACCCTGCCGAGGAAATTCCGGCCTACCACACGGCTCCAGCGGCGAAGACAGCGACACTGCCGCCGATTCTGCATGGCAAGCAACTGACGGGACCGAATTTCCAGTACGCCTGGCAGGTGAAGGTATACGAGGAAGCGGCGAAGATTCCGAATGTGCTTTACCAGCTTCCCTGCTACTGTCGCTGCGACCGCGCGCTGGGGCACACGAGCCTGCGCAGCTGTTTTGCGGGAACGCATGGGGCCGAGTGCGATACCTGCGCGAAAGAGGGCGCGTACGCTTATGCGATGACCAAGCGGGGGTGGACTCCGAAGCAGATTCGTGCGGGCATTGAGCATCACGAGTACGAAAAGATTGATTTGAAGGCGCTGGGCAAGTCGTAAGGCGCAGAGCCGGGGCGAGCGCGTCCTTAGCCTTCGCATTCACGTGTTGTGCAAAAACCCGATATGGGGAAAGGAAACGATCCCTCAGCGGCTGAAGCCGCACTGAAAATGAATGCCTTCGCGGACGGCCTAAAGGCCGTCCCCTTCAAGAACCAACTCAGAACTGAGTGTTCCCTCACGCTGTTGAATCCAACTGAAGGTGGCGCAAAATGCAAAGGCGAATGCTTGGAAAAAGTGGCCTGGAAGTTTCGGCTATCGGCCTTGGCTGCATGGGGATGAGCTCTGGCTACGGTCCCGCGAAAGATACGCGGGAGATGATCTCCGTGATCCGCGGAGCGTTTGAGCGCGGGGTCACGTTTTTCGATACGGCGGAGGTCTATGGGCCGTTCACGAATGAAACGCTGGTGGGCGAAGCCTTGGAACCTTTTCGCGGCGAAGTGGTAGTCGCGACCAAGTTTGGGTTCGTGATTGATGCTGAAACCGGCAAGAACTCAGGACCCGACAGCAGACCAGAGCACATCAAACAGGTTGCGGAAGCCTCGCTTAAGCGGCTGAGGACGGATGTGATCGACCTTTTTTATCAACATCGGGTGGATCCGAAGGTGCCGATTGAGGATGTCGCGGGCGCAGTGAAAGAGCTGATTGAAGAAGGCAAGGTGCGGCATTTCGGACTTTCCGAAGCAGGCGTGGGGACGATTCGCCGAGCCCATGCGGTTCAGCCGGTGACGGCGCTTCAGAGCGAATATTCCATTTGGTGGCGCGAACCGGAGGCGGAGATACTTCCGGCGCTGGAGGAGCTGGGAATTGGATTTGTCCCGTTCAGCCCGCTGGGCAGGGGTTATCTGACGGGAAAGATCGACGAGAACACCGCGTTCGACAGCACGGATTTTCGGAACACAGTGCCACGCTTTTCTCCGGAGGCGCGAGTCGCCAACCGCGCGTTTATTGACCTGCTGAGCGACATTGCGGCGCGAAAGAACGCGACGCCGGCCCAGATCGCCCTGGCGTGGGTTCTTGCTCAGAAGTCGGGGATGACGCCGATTCCGGGGACAACGAAGCTGCACCGCGTGGAGGAAAATATCGCGGCCGCTTCCATTGAGTTGAGCGGCGCGGAGCTGGGCGAGATCGAAAGCGCCACTGCGCGGATTACGGCACAGGGGGAGCGTTATTCCGAAGGCGCTCAACGAATGATTGACCGATAGAGGGGGGCGGAGGGACCGGGCTGAGAGGAATTCTAATTTCCGCGATCCGCATTTCACGATTAAAATTCCGCGCGCGTGCCCGCGCTGGCCCGCGTGTTACCTTATTATTTCAAAAGGCGGATAAGGTTGATTCGCCGCGCCACACCCAGTCAACGACACTCCGGAGGAATTAGAAATTGGGAAAAAGCATGGTCCCGAAGCGGTTGTTCTTTACCAAAGGCGTCGGGAAACACAAGGAACGGCTTACTTCTTTTGAATTGGCGCTTCGCGACGCGGGCGTTGCGGCGCAGAACCTGGTGCGGGTTTCATCCATTTTTCCGCCGCAGGCGAAGCTGGTTCCCCGCAAAGAGGGCCTGAAGTACCTGAGCCCCGGCGAGGTGGTGTTCGCGGTGGTGGCGGAAAACTCGACCCGCGAGCCGCACCGGCTGGTGGCGTCGAGCATCGGCGTCGCGATTCCCAGCGACCGCAACGCCTACGGCTACCTGAGCGAGCACCACAGCTTTGGCGAAACCGAGGAGCAGGCGGGCGAATACGCCGAGGAACTGGCGGCGGAGATGCTGGCCACGACGCTGGACGTGGATTTTGATCCGGATAAGAGCTGGGATGAGAAGAAGGAGATTTACCGCATTTCCAACAAGATTGTGCGGACGGCCAACGTGACGCAGTCGGCGGTGGGCGACAAGCGCGGGCTTTGGACGACGACGATTGCGGCGGCGATTTTGATCTTCGAGTAAACGCGGCGAAACGAAAGAAGGCGCGGGCCGCAGAGGCTTCGCGCCTTTTGTTTGCGATCCCTCCGCTTCTTCGCTTTGTCGGGATGAGAGGGTTGTTTTGTCCGGAAAAGTTTGGGGCAACTGAAGCGAACCGCAGGTCCTTCACTTCGTTCAGGATGACATGATGTATTTGTAGTCGCTGATTCCCTTTTCGGCAGGCTCAGGGCGGACGACAGGGTTTTTCCCATTCACGGTGATGCAGTACAAAAGATTTGTAACGGAATCGAGTCCATATATGGCGAGAGAAAAATTCCGCGTGGGGCTGGTACAGATGAGCTGCGGGCCGGATCCGGAGGCGAATCTGGACAAGGCTGCGGATCGCGCTCGCGAGGCGGCGAGGGGGGGCGCTGAGGTGATCTGCTTGCCGGAGCTGTTTCGGGCGCAGTATTTTTGCCAGCGTGAGGACATTCGGCTGTTCGACGTGGCGGAACCGATTCCGGGACCGAGCACGGAGCGGCTGAGCGCGATTGCGCGCGAAGAGAAAGTTGTCGTCATCGCTTCCCTTTTCGAGCGGCGCGCGGCGGGGCTTTATCACAACACGGCCGCGGTGCTGGACAGCGACGGGGGGCTGGTTGGGCTGTATCGCAAGATGCATATTCCGGATGATCCGCTTTATTACGAGAAGTTTTATTTCACTCCGGGCGATTTGGGGTTTCGTGCGTTTGACACCTCGGCGGGCAAGATTGGCACGCTGGTTTGCTGGGACCAGTGGTATCCGGAAGCCGCGCGGATCACGGCACTGCAGGGAGCGAACCTGCTTTTTTATCCGACGGCGATTGGCTGGCATCCAGCGGAGAAAGAGGAGTTTGGGACGGCGCAGTACGAGGCGTGGCAGACGATTCAGCGGGCGCACGCGATTGCCAACGGCGTGTACGTGGCGGCGGTGAACCGCGTGGGTCACGAGCATGGAGATGTGCTCGGCAATCGCGCGGAAGGGCCGGGGCTGGAGTTTTGGGGCGGGTCGTTCCTGGCGGATCCTTTTGGGAGGGTGATTGCGAAGGCCGCGCATGACAAGGAGGAAATTCTGATTGGCGAAATTGACCTGAAGCTGATCGAAGACACGCGGCGGAACTGGCCGTTTTTGCGCGACCGGCGTATCGACGCCTACGCGCCGATTACCAGCCGCTTTCTGGATGGGCAAGGGAGCGGAAAAGAATGACGATTCCGCGCGAGAGCGGCTTTCGGATGCCGGCGGAATTCGCTCCACACGCGGCGACATGGATTGCGTGGCCGCACAACCCGAAGGACTGGCCGGGAAGGTTTCAGCCGATTCCGTGGGTATATGCGGAGATTGTGCGGCATCTGGCGTCGGTGGAGGATGTTCAGATTCTGGTGAATGATGCTGCGGCGGCGCAGCGGGCGCTCGGGATTTTGAAGCGCGCTGGGGCCGATGTGGCTCGGGTGCATTTTCACCTGTGGCCGACGAACCGGGTTTGGACAAGGGACTCCGGGCCGATTTTTGTGCGCAATGACGCGGGAGAATTCGGCATCACGGACTGGAAGTTTAATGCGTGGGCGAAGTACGAGGACTGGCGGCTGGATGACCAGATTCCCGCGCGGGCTGCGGAGTTGCTGGGGCTTCCCTGCTGGCGGCCGGAGGCGGGCGGGCGGCGCGTGGTTCTGGAGGGCGGATCGATTGATACGAATGGCGCAGGGGTGCTGCTGACGACGGACGAATGTTTGTTGAGCGAGGTGCAGCCGAGGAATCCGGGGCTGGGGCGCGCGGATCTGGAGCGGGTTTTTCAGGAGTATCTGGGAATTGAGCGGGTGCTGTGGCTGAATCGCGGGATTGCCGGCGACGATACGCATGGGCACGTGGACGACATTACGCGGTTCGTTGCGGAGAATGTAATCGTCACGGTTACGGAATCGAATCGCGAGGATGAGAATCATTTGCCACTGGCGGAGAATCTTGACCGGCTGCGGGCGGCGCGCAACCTGCACGGGCAGCCGTTCGAGATTGTTGAGCTGCCGATGCCGACGCCGGTGGTTTTTGAGGGGCAGCGTTTGCCGGCGAGCTATGCGAATTTTTATATCGCGAATGGGCTGGTGCTGGTGCCGACGTTCAACGATCCCAATGACCGGCAGGCGCTGAACACGCTGGCGCGGGTGTTTCCGGAGCGCAAGGTTGTGGGCATTCATTGCGGGGATTTCATCTGGGGGCTGGGCGCGCTGCACTGCATGACTCAGCAGCAGCCGCTGTGACGACCGAATTGCAATGGATGCGCGACGCGCTTGCGGAAGCCGAGGCCGCCGCGGTTGCGGGCGAGGTGCCGATTGGGGCGGTGGCTGTTTATGAAGGAGAAATCATTGGGCGGGGGCAGAACCGGGTGTTGCGCGACCTGGATCCCACGGCTCATGCGGAAATTGTGGCGATGCGCACGGCGGCGGCGTTTCTCAAAAATTATCGCCTTACCGGCTGCGAGCTTTACGCGACGCTGGAACCGTGCGCCATGTGCGCCGGAGCGATGATTCATGCGCGGCTGACGCGGCTGGTGTATGCGGCGGACGACCCCAAGGCCGGCGCAGCGGGTTCGGTGCTGGAGGTGCTGAACCATGCGCGTCTCAATCATCAGATGGCGGTGGAGCGAGGCGTGCTGGGGGAGGAGTCCGCGGCGCTGCTGCGGGAATTTTTCCGGCAGCGCAGGGGGGAGTGAAGCTGTTCCCCACTCAAGCCAAAAGCAGGCTTGAGTGGGCCACGCCACCATCCCGTAGCCAATACGAGAGGGAGAGGTTATCCGGCGGCGAGCTTTACCGGAGGGTTGCCGATGGCGAGTGTTTTTGCGGGTAGGTAGATGCTGGCGCAGGCGCCTTTGTAGTCTTCTTCGCCGCAGTTCTGGAGGCGAATCATGCCGCCGTGTTTTTGCACAATCCCCATGCTGACCCAGAGTCCCAGGCCGGTTCCCTGCTCGCCTTTGGTGGTGAAGAAGGGCCGAAAGAGGCGACGCTCGTCGTCGGGCTGAATACCGGGGCCGCTGTCCGCCACTTCGAGCATGGCGCCGGCGCCGCGAAACTCTTCCGCGGGCGCGGCAGCCAGCCGGATGCGCAGCCGTCCGTTGGCCCCGGCGGCCTCAAGGGCGTTCACGAGGATGTTGGTAACGACCTGGCGGAGTTCGGCGGGGAATCCTTCGACGACGCATTTGTTCCGGAAGTCGGTGGCGACCTCGATGTGATCGAGGGCGATGCGACGTTCGAGAAGAAGGAGAACTCCCCGAATCAATTCGTTCAGGTCCACCGACACCGGCGCCTTTGACTCGCGATAAAGGCTGAGCATGGTGCGGCTGATCAGCATCGTGCGCCCCAGCTCCTGCTGGGCCATTTGCAGATATTCGAGACGCCGGGCGGGATCTTCCTCATCGCGCAGCAGGAAAAGCAGGTTGGAGACGGAATCGAGGGGGTTGTGAATTTCGTGCGCGATGCTGGCGGAAAGGCGTCCGGCGACGGCGAGCTTTTCTCCGGCGATGAGGGCGGCCTCGGTGCGCCGCTGCTCGGTCACGTCATGGAAGACGAGCACAATGCCGGACATGTCTCCATCGGAATTCAAAATGGGCGCGGCGCTGTCCTCGATGAGATATTCCCTGCCTTGCCGGGAGATGAGGACGGTGTGGTTGGCGAGGCCGACCACCTTCTTCATGCGGCGCACCCGGGCGACGGGGCTCTCGGCCGGTTCGCGCGTTTCTTCATGAATGATGTGAAAGACCTCGCCGAACGAGCATCCTGCCGCGTCGGCCCCGGTGTAGCCGGTGAGCCCGGTGGCGACGGCGTTGAGAAACTGCACCCGTCCCTCAATGTCGCAGGCGATCACGGCGTCGCCGATGGACTCCAGGGTTGTTTTGAACCATTGGCGGCTTTCCTGGGTTTCACGGGCGCCCTCGGCAAGTTCGGCGAGAGTGGAATCGTAGCTTCTTGATACGGAGCGCAGCCGCTGGCGGACGAAGGCGGCCACAAGGATGCCGACGATGAGCGCGGCCAGCAGGACGGAGATGAAATCCTGCTTTCGTATGTAAGGCGCCTCGCGCTCAAATTTGCCGCCCTCGGTCTCCTGAGCGACCAGCATGTGATGGGCCGCGTTGCGGACGTCGTCCATCATGTCCTTGTTCTGCTCGCTGACGTGCGACTTGCCAATGAGGGCACGGTCGCGCGCAACCATGCGCTTGGCGCGTGCAAGCCAGGTCTGGTAACGGTCGGAGAGAATGGAAAGCCGCCGCTGCTGCTCCTGGTCGCCGGACAACTGCGCGCGCAGGGTGGCAAAATCTTTCTGGATGGGGTCCATTCCTTGCGCAAATGGAGCCAGCATCCGGGGATTGCGGGTGAGCGCGTAGCCGCGCATTGCGGTTTCCTGGTCGAGGATGAGCTTTTGCAGATCGATGATTCGTGCGGTGATCTCGTCGCTGCGATGCAGGTCGCTGACGGCTCTGGAAAAACGCGCGAGCTGCGCGAGAAAAAAGATGGCGAGCAGCAGCAGAAGAGCGATGGGCACAAACACGGCCTGGCGAAGGATGCGCCGAAATTCAACTGCCTTCAAACCCTGCCCCCGCGTCGAGGTTGCTGAGATTGCGTTCTGAGAGCAATTCTCTCACTTTGCCGAGCAGCACCTCGGGCCCGTCTCCCTTGAGAATTGTGCAATCGACGGTGCGGGTGATCTCCGACGGGAGATTGAGGTAGGCGGAAAGCAGAATGATGGGAATTTCGGGGCGGAGGCGGCGCATCTCCACCGCTACCTGGCCGCCATGCATTTCCGGCATGAAGTAATCCAGCACAACGAGGTCCACAGGCTGGCTGACAAAAAGGTTCAGGCCGCGGAGCCCATCCAGGGCGGCGGCCACCTGGTACCCCGCGCGTTCGAGGACAATGGTGCGGACGCGGAGTCCCAATTCTTCGTCGTCAATGCAGAGGATCAATGGCTTCGGCCCTCTCTCGATTTCCTGACACCATTAGGGACGAACCTGGACCGATTTCGTTGGGCCGGGAGCGTCCACCTGACCTGCAACCAGATGATGAATCATAACAAACAAGCGGGCGGCGAGCGGATGAGGGCCATGGAAATTCATCGGGCTTTCGCAATTCTTTTTGTAAATCGCGTTACTCTGAGTCAAGCGGATGGGGCTGGAAGTGAGCCCCGCCCGGGTTGGAAGGTTGGCGAGGAACTGTCGATTGGGCCAGACGATCTTTGTTCTTGAAGACGATGCGGATATTTCGCGGCTGATCCGGCATCACCTGGAGGCCGCCGGGTTCGCGGTCCGCCCGTTTTCTACTCCGGTCAACCTTGTTTCTGAAGCCGAGCGCGAGCTTCCCGCGCTTTTTCTTCTCGACATCATGGTTCCGGGCGGGGACGGGCTGGAGGTGTGCCGCCGCCTGCGCGCCCATGCGGCGTTGAGCGCGACGCCAATTATTTTTCTGACGGCGCGTGCCGGGGAAAACGACCGCGTGCTGGGCCTGGAGCTGGGCGCGGACGATTACATTACCAAGCCATTTTCGACGCGGGAGCTGCTGGCACGGGTGAAGGCGGTGCTGCGCCGCTTCGAACGGTCCGCATCGCCGTCGGTGATCGCGTTTGACGATGTGGTGATTGACGGGAGCGCGATGCAGCTCACGGTGCGGGGCGAAATTCTTCCGACGACGGCGACGGAATTCCGGCTGCTGGATTTTCTGGCGCGGCATCCGGGGCGCGTCTACAGCCGCGACCACCTGCTGGACGCGGTGTGGGGCGATGCGCGGTTTGTGACGCCGCGCTCGGTTGATGTCTATGTGCGGAAGATCCGCGAGAAGATCGAGAAAGACCCCGAGGAGCCTCGCTATCTGATGACGATGCGCGGAGCGGGGTACCGGTTTCAGCTGCCGAAAGAAAGCAGCTAAGAAGCGGGTGGCTATGAAGCGGGTAGCTAAAGGCCGGTCGGCTAAAATCCGGTTAGCTGAACCTGAGCCCTGAGTCCTGGAACCTGAGCCCTGAAGCAATGACTGGCCGAGTTTTTACCAAATTGTTCGTGTCGTTTGTCGTGGTGCTTTCCATCAGCACGGCGACGCTGGACTTTGCGCTGCGGCAGTTCATGACGCATTCGCTTCCGGGCGAGGTACATTCGCTGCGGCGCGATTTGCTGCTGGCGTCGCTGGTGGCGATGGGCGTAGCCATTGTTCTGTCCGCGATTCTGGCGCAGCGCGCGGAGGCTCGCCTGAAGCGCATTGTGGCGTTTGCGCATCGCATTGCGGCTGGAGATTTTTCCGCGCGCATGAAAGAAGGGAGCCTGGACGAAATTGCCGATGTGGCGCACGCGCTTGACACAACAGCGGCGCGGCTGGAGGCCAGCTTCCAGGCGCTCGAATCGAAGCAGCGCGAGCTGGCGGCGCTGCTCGACTCCATGCAGGAGGCGGTGATCGCGGTGGACGCGTCGGGGCGCATTGGATGGTCGAACGCGGTGATGCGGCGAATTGCGCCGGGCGCGGAGTTGGAGGGGCAAACGCTGGTCCATGCCGTGCGCGACCCGGACGTGCTGGCGTGCGTGGAGTCCGCACTGGCGCGGGGCAAGCCGAGCAGCGCCAAGGCGAACTCCGTTGCGCCGGGACGCGCGTTTGAGGTGAACGCCGCGCCCACGCCCGGCGGAGGGGCCGTGGCCGTGCTGCACGACGTAACCGAAGTGGCGCGCGCCGAACAGATGCGGCGGGACTTTATCGCCAACGTGTCGCATGAGCTGCGCACGCCGCTGACTTCGATTTCCGGTTATGTGGAGACGCTGCTGGAGGGCGGAGAGGAGCTGAGCGAGCACACGCGCGAATTTCTGGCCGTGATTTTGAAAAATGCCACGCGCATGACCCGCCTCACGGAAGACCTGCTGGCGCTGGCCAGCGTGGAGTCGGGCGACTACAAGGTGAACACGCACCCCGTCGCCGCGTCCGCGCTGGTGCGGGACGCCATTCACGCGCTGGCCGGAATGGTGATGGACCTCAATGTGAAACTGGAGGCCGCGGAGACGACCGATACGATGGTGCTGGGCGATGAGGACGCGCTGACGCAGGTCTTCGGGAATCTGATTGAAAACGCTGTGAAGTACGGCAGGAGCGGCGAGCGGGTGCTGGTGGGCGCGCGCGACCGCAACGGCGTTGTTGAATTTTTTGTTCAGGACTTCGGAGCGGGGATCGCGTCTGAACACCTGCCGCGCATTTTTGAGCGCTTCTATCGTGTGGACAAGGCGCGGTCGCGCGAGTCGGGAGGCACGGGGCTGGGGCTGTCGATTGCGAAGCACATCGTGCTGGCGCATGGCGGGATGATTCGCGTGGAGAGCGAGTTGGGGGCGGGAGCTACGTTTTTGTTTACGCTGCCGAAGAGGCAGGGCTCAGGGCTCAGTGGCCAGGGCCCAGGCTGAAGGCAGATTGCTGATCGCTGTAGTATGGAAGGTTGTTCAAACCGCAGTAAAGGGCTCCCCGAATGCGCCTCATCCTTCCCCGTACCGCCAGCGTGATTTTTGTCGCGCTGCTCACTGTTTCCGCGCTCGCCCAGCAGACTCCCATTCAGGTAACGGCGAACCTCACGGACGCGCCGCGCAAGTTGTATCACTCGGACAGCGAGATTCCGGTGAAGGCGGGGCCGCTTGATTTGATTACTCCGGAGTGGATTCCCGGCACGCACCAGCCTTATGGGCCGGTGGCCGATATTGTGGGCGTGGTGTTCACGGCCAACGGCAAGCCGCTGACCTGGCGGCGCGACGACGTAAATATGTATGAGTTTCACCTGACGGTTCCCGAGGGTGTGACAATGCTGCACGCCCATCTGGACTGCATTGTGACCCACCGGGTTTCGCACAAGATGGCAGTGCTGGAGTGGGAGAAGCTGATGATCTATCCGGCGCACATTCCGGTGAAGGAGATTCCGATTCAGCCGTCGCTGGTTGTGCCGGCGGGTTGGGGCGTGGGCACGGCGCTGACTCCGGTGAGCGGAGGGGCGTGGCCGGTGCCGGCGGCGGGAGCAACAACGAAGTTTGCAGCGACGACCGTTGAACAGCTTCAGGATTCGCCGATTATTACCGGGCAGTATTTCCATGAGTTCGCGCTGGCTCCGGACATCAGGCCGAAGCACTACCTTGATGTGGTTTCGGATTTTCCAAAGGACTCGAACCTGCGCCCGCAGCTGCTGGATAAGATTTCCAACCTGGTGCGCGAGGCGAGCGCGGCTTACGGGTCGCATCATTACCACGAGTATCATTTTCTGCTGACGCTCTCCGATGTGGCCGGGGGCGAGGGGCTGGAGCATGGGCAGTCCTCGGACAATGGCACCCGCGAGAAGGGGTTCTCCGACCGCGCGATGGAACTATCCAATGCCGATCTGCTTTCGCATGAGTTCACGCATTCATGGAACGGGAAGTACCGGCGTCCAGCGAAGCTCTACGAGCCGGACTTTGCCACGCCGCAATGGGGCCGGATGCTGTGGGTGTATGAGGGCATGACACAGTACCTGGGCAATGTTCTGGCGGCGCGCTCCGGGCTGAAGACGCCGGCGCAGTATCGTGATTTGCTGGCGATGTCGGCGGCCCGGCTTCAGTATCGACCTGGGCGCGACTGGCGCGACACGGAAGACACGGCCGTTGCGGCCAGCGTGCTGCGCAGCGACAGCTCGGCGTGGTCCAACTGGCGGCGCAGCCAGGATTACTACCAGGAAGGCGAGCTGGTGTGGCTGGACGCCGACACGCTGATTCGGCAGAAGACGCATAACCAGAAATCGCTGACGGATTTTCTCCACATTTTTCTGGGCAAAGGCGGGAACACCGGGCCGCTGATTGTGCCCTATTCGTTTGACGAGCTGTGTGCGGACCTGAACCAGGTGTTGCCTTACGACTGGGCGAAATTTTTTCAGGAGCGGATCTACACGATGGATCCCAAGGCGGACTTTGACGGGATTGAGCGTGGCGGCTACAAGCTGGTGTTTACCGACAAGCCGAGCGCGTCGGAGAAGCTTGCGGCGAGCGCCTACGAGCGGTATCTGGGGTCGGTGGATTGCTGGTATTCGATTGGATTGCGCGTGAGTCCGAGTGGCGTGATCTCCGATGTGCTGTGGCACGGACCGGCGGACAAGGCCGGCGTTTCGCCGACGGAAAAGATCATCGCGGTGAACGGGCAGATTTATTCGACGGATGCGTTGAAGCAGGCCATCGAGGACTCGAAGACGAGCAAGGAGCCGA
>JBAUHD010000380.1:0-3936 GCA_049680085.1 Acidobacteriaceae bacterium | reverse complement strand
GAACAGCCCTGAACGGATGCGCCAGTTGTAATAGCCCTCGACGATGTTTTCGCGCCCGTAGTTCAACCGTCCATCGCCGAGAAGAAAACCCAATCCACCGAGCGCGAGATAGCGCTGGTGGTCTTTCTTGATGGCGTTACTCACAAATGCGAGGCCGAACTTGTCGTCACGCCGCCCCCACTGCGCGCCATTGTAGTCGCCGCCGAAACTGACGGTCTGATCGACTTCGGTGTAGGCGAAGGATTCGTGCTGTCCCTCGTTCCATCCAAAGCGCGAGAAGATGCGCAGGCTGCCGGTTACATCCTGCTCGTTGTTCCAGCCGAAGCCGTATTTCGCCGCGCCGAATTTTTCATGGCGCGTGATGTCGGGCGTGGCGTCGGTTCCGTTCAGGTAGGCGGTCACGGCGTCGCGATACAGCCCCATGTGGGCGTTGTTGACATAGCCGAGGATGCGCGTCGCGCCGTGGCGTCCGGGGATGAAGGAGCGGTCCATCTCGAATTCCACATTCTGGGCGTGAGCGCGGCTGAAGGCCCAATCCAAGTCAAGCCCGTTGGCGACGGTCGGCATGGCAAAGAGCCCGTAGCGGAGGCTCCAGGCGCGGTCGTCATATTCCAGGATTCCGCCCACGGTGTAGCCGCGCGTGTCGGCGGCATAGTCCCAGGCCCCGTTGTTGTCGATGGTCCAGTTGGTGAATTGAAGATGGCTATCGCTGCCCACCTCATTCACGTCGAAGTTGTCGGGCAGGCTCATTTTTCCCACGCGAAGCTCGAAGCGGCGAACTGGAACGCGGGTCGCCAGGCTCAAGTAGGTTCGCTCCGACGGAACCATTGCGCTGGTCAGGCCGATAGTCTGGTGAATCTCCGCGCGCGCCAGATACGGCTTGGAGCCGAGATTGGGATTGCGCACCACGTCGAGATTGGTGAATCCAGCCAGGCCAAGCGCCTGGCTCAGGCCGCGCCCCCCGGCGCTCTCAATGTCAACCAGGAACTCAGTGTTGTAGCGCAAATCGCCGTGCGGCTGGAGCCCTGTGTAGAGGGTGCCGACAACGGAGCCCTTCTCCTCGCCGCCAGCGCGAAAGCTGTTGGTCCCCTCATAGGGCGAGTGAAAATTCGGATGCGCCTGGCCAATGAAGTTCGCCTGTCCGGCGATGTACCAGCGCGTGCTGTCAGGATGAGGAAACACGGTGAGGCGCGTCCCGGCGCTCGCCGCAGGCGCGGACTCGGGCGTATCGGCCTGATCCACGAAGTTCGCAGGCAGAATTCCGAAGCGCATGGCGACACGGGGCAGCGGGGCGTCGGGCTGCGCCACGCGCGACTGCGCGCCGGCAGCGGCGGCCAGTGCGAGCAGCAGACAATAGATGGCGGCGCGGCGCGGCAATGGCCTCGTTTCCTCCTCGGGCGTGTGTCCGGGCAGGGATTTTGGAAAGGGTTCGCCCTTGTCTTTTCTACCATGTGCGCGGGAACCAAACCCCGCCTCCGCCCGTACTCTCTCGTGGAGGGGTTTCAATGAAGCTCCGTTTCGCAGCAGGTATTCTGGTTCTCGCCCTTGCCCCCGCGGCCCTCTTCGCAGCCGAAGGCACTTTTGACAAATCTCTTCAGGTCAACGGAGCAGCCACCCTCAAAGTCAGCACCGGTTCCGGATACATCCACATCACTCCCGGCCCTGATGGTTCCATTCACATCATCGGCCACGTCCACTCATCCAATGGCTTGTTCTCCGGCTCACCGGAAGAAAACGTCCGCCGCGTCACCAGCAATCCGCCCATTACACAAAGCGGCAATGACATTGAAGTCGGGAAGCACACCCACTCTCGCGACGTCTCCATCGATTACGTCATTACCGCCCCACGCGGAACTTCAGTCATTGCCACCGCGGGATCCGGCGACATCAACGTCTCCAACCTCGGCGCGCCCCTCCGCGCTGCGACCGGTTCCGGGACCATTGAAGCCAACGATCTCACCGGTGACGTGGACCTCAACGCCGGCTCAGGCGACGTCCGCGCCATGATGAATCACGCTGACCACGTTCGCGTCGGCACCGGCAGCGGAAACATCCACCTGACTGGCGTCTCCGGCGGCCTCTATGCGGAAGCCGGCTCCGGCGACATAGAAATCGGCGGCAATCCCGGCTCTGGCTGGAAAGTCGTGACCGGCTCCGGAAATGTCACCCTCAGCACCGGCAACTCCCGCTACACTCTCAACGCGAGTACCGGCTCCGGTGATGTCCACAGCGATCCGCCGCTGGTCCCGCGCGACAACAGCAATCCCCACCACGTTATCGGAGACATCTACGGAGGCGGACCCACCGTGCATGTCCAAACCGGCTCCGGCAACATCCGGATTCGCTGAGCAGCGCCACTGGGCCTGAAGTCGCCCCATCGAACAAACTTTGCCGCTCTGCGCGCAACTTATTACTTGGGCGATATGTCCATGATGTGCAGTTCCCGGCTTGCTCACGGCGCAATGCGCTGGGCAATTCTTGCGGCCGTAATGCTGCTTGGACTTACCGCGTGCAGCGGGCCCGCTTCCATGTCCTCGGCTCCGTCTCCCTCGCCCTCTCCAACGCCCTCGCCCTCTCCCTCTCCAACGCCGGCCAGCCCGCATATCGTCCTGGTCATGGAAGAAAATCAAAGCTATTCCTCGGTGGCGGGCAATACCAGCGACTGGCCAAATCTCAATAATCTCATCAAGGGCGGCGCACTCCCCACCAACTATTTCGCCAACTCGCATCCCTCCATCGGCAACTACTTCATGCTGACTACAGGACAGATTCTGACCACCGACGACGCTTCCACCAAAGTCTGGAACGTGGACAACATAGCGCGCCGCATGCTGGCCGCCGGCGTCTCATTCAAAATTTATGCGGAAGGCATCCCCCGCGGCTATCTCGGCGGCGACACGGGACTGTACGTGATCCGGCATAATCCATTCGCCATGCTGTCCGACATCGCCGATAACCCGAAGGTGGCGAATCAAACGATATGGCCCTTTACGCAATTCGCGGCGGACCTGGCGAACGGCCAACTGCCTGAATTTTCCTTTGTCGTTCCCAATGTCGAGGATGACGCGCACAGCGCATCCGCCAGGAACGCGGACTCATGGCTCCAGGCGAACGTAGTGAAGCCGTTGTCCGGTTACTCCGCCTTTCAGCCTGGAGGCGACGGCGTTTTGATCGTGAATTTCGACGAATCGGTGGACGGCGACACCGCCCACGGCGGCGGCCATGTGGCTCCCGTCTTCTGGGGACCGGGTGCAAAAACGGGCTACAAGCAAACCTCCTCAATTCTCTATCAGCACCAGAGCATGCTGCGCAGCATCATGGAAGAACTTGGCCTGCCCAATCCGTCGGCCGCCGCCGCAACTGCGCCCTCTATGTCGGAGTTCTTCGTGAAGTAACGGCAAAGCCCTAAGCCTTACCCAAACAAAAACTCCTTCGTCCGCAATTCCTTAATCCGGTCGCGTAGCCGCGCCGCCTTTTCAAACTCGAACTTCTTCGCCGCCTCCCGCATATCCGACTCCATGTTCCCGATATACGTGTCCAAATCCTGCTGCGACTCGAACTCCGGCAGCGAGTCCGTTTCTTCCGTCAGATCGGCGTAGTCGGCCTTCAAAATCCGTGCCAGCGACATGTCCGACGCGCGAATCACCGAGGTCGGCGTAATTCCATTTTCCTCGTTGTAAGCGCGCTGCACCTCGCGCCGCCGCGTTGTTTCCCCGATGGCCTGCTTCATCGAGTCCGTCATCTTGTCCGCGTACAGAATCGCGCGCCCGTTCAGGTGCCGCGCCGCGCGTCCCATGGTTTGAATCAGCGACCCCGCCGAGCGCAGAAAGCCCTCCTTGTCCGCGTCCAGAATCGCCACCAGCGAAACCTCCGGCAGGTCCAACCCTTCGCGCAGCAGGTTGATGCCGATCAGCGCGTCGTACTCGCCCTTGCGCA
>JBAUHD010000379.1:0-8999 GCA_049680085.1 Acidobacteriaceae bacterium | reverse complement strand
TACTCTAAAAGAACGGGAGCACGACATGGCGGCTGACAATTCCTTTGATGTGGTTTCCAAAGTGGACCTTCAGGAGGTCCGCAACGCGGTGGAGCAGGCGTCGAAAGAGGTCCACGCGCGCTTCGATCTGAAGAATTCCAACTCCGAAATCAAGATTGAAGGCGAGGACGCTCTGCAACTCGCCTCCGCCGACGAATACAAGCTGAAGGCTGTGGTCGAAATCCTCCAGCAGAAGCTGGTCAAGCGCGGCGTGTCGCTCAAAAACCTCACCTACGGCAAGGTCGAGCCCGCCGCCGGCTCCAGTGTGCGGCAGAAAATCACCCTCCAGCAGGGCATTTCCACGGAAAAGGCCAAAGAGATCGTTCGGCTCATCAAAGACTCAAAAAAGAAGGTACAGGCGTCGATTCAGGGAGATACGGTGCGCATCACGGGCAAGGATCGCGATACTCTACAAGAGGCGATTGCTTTGCTGCGCGGCCACGACTTCGGCCTCGAATTGCAGTTTACGAACTACCGCTCGAATTAGAGAAAGGCATCCTAAAAGCAGGCGTGAGCACACTGGCCATAGCGACGGCGAAGGAAGTCTTCGATTTGCTGCACGACGACCTGCGCGCCATTGAGCGCGAGTTCGGGTCGGCGTCGGTTTCCTCGGTCGCGGCGATTACGGAGATCTCCGATTATCTGAGGGACGGCGGCGGCAAGCGCATCCGCCCGTCGCTGTTGCTGCTTTCCGCGAAGGCCCAGGGATACACAGGCGAGGCGATGATCCGGCTGGGCGCCGTCGTCGAAATGGTGCACACCGCGACGCTGGTTCACGACGACATCATCGACGCGGCGGACACACGCCGAGGGCGGCCTTCCGCCAATACCAACTGGGGCAACGCAAAATGCGTGCTGGCCGGCGACTGGCTCTACATGCAGGCCTTCCGCACCGCGCTTGATGAGCGCAATTTTCGCATCCTCGACCTGCTCATCGGCCTCACGCAACAAATGGTCGAGGGCGAATTGCTGCAAATGGAAAAGCTCGGCCTGGCGATTGGCGAGGACGATTACAACTCGCTGATCTACCGCAAAACCGCCTGCCTTTTCGAGGTTTCCATGCGTCTGGGCTCGGTGCTGGCCGGCGTCAACGTCAGCGCGGAAGACGCGATGGGCGAGTACGGACGCACGCTGGGCATGGCCTTCCAGATTGTGGACGATGTGCTCGACCTCACTGCGACCGAGGAGACGCTGGGCAAGCCCGTCGCCAGCGACATGCGTGAGGGCAAGGCCACACTGGCTGTGATTCATGCGCTCGAAAACGGATCGCCGGTCGAGCGCGACGCGATTCAAACGGTGCTGACCGACCGCAATTTCGATCTCGTTACTCACCCCGAGGTGATGGCGATTCTGCACCGCAACGGGTCGGTCGATTACGCCATGAACACCGCTTTCCAGTACGCCGAAAATGCGCGCGCGGCGCTCAACGGCGTTGCGGATTCGGAGTTCAAGCGGGCCCTGCTCTGGGTCCCGGATTTCGTGGTGGCGCGGGAAAAATAGGCCGGGTCTCAGCGATCCGCCGCAGCCTCCAACAACACTGCCCATGTCCTGCGAGCGGTTTCCTCCCACCGGAATTGTTGCGCCCGCCGCTTTCCGTTTTCCGACAATTCTTTTCTCAAATCCGCGTCGGTCATTACGCGCTCAATCGAGTCCGCCATCTGCTCTGGCGAGGCGGGATCGAACAAGAGCGCGGCTCCTTCGCCGAGCCCGGAAAGGGAGGCAGCATTGGACGAAACCACGGGGCAGCCCAGCGCCATGGCTTCCAACAGAGGAAGGCCGAATCCTTCATACAACGAAGGGAAGACGAAGCACGCGGCGTTTTCGTACAGCGCGCGCAGTTCGCCATCGCTGACGTAGCCGGTCTGGACCACATTTTCCTGCTGCCCCATGGCTCCGGTGGAGATGCCCACGGCGCCCGCGACCACCAGTTTGCTCCGCTTCGCCTCGCGGGAAAGCCGTCGCCGCAGAATGTCAAACGCCTGCAGCAGCCCGCGATAATTCTTGTTGGGGTTGGCTGACCCGACGGCCAGAATGTATTCGCCCGGCTTCAGATCCAGCTTCGCCAGCACCTCCGGTTGCGGCGCAATTCTCAGCAAGTGCTCATGCCCCAGCGGGATGACGGTAATCTGCGCCGCATCGATTTTGAGATGCCGCGCAAGTTCCTGCCGGGAAAATTCGGAGACGGTAAGCAGGCGCAACCCGGGCATTTTCGCCGCGTGTCGATGATGCCACCGGTACCACGTCCCATACGCTCGCGTGTAAGCGCCGGGAGTTGCGAACACCGCCGCGTCGGGCACAACAAAAACATGGTCGCGATGCAGCAGGGGCGCGCCTCCGCATGGCGTAAACAGCACCTTGCCCCGGCATCCGGCGTGGAGCGAAAGCTGTTCCCACCGATGGCCGCTGAATCGGCCTCCGCGGCGCGGCTTTATGTATTGAAGTTGAGGGCGCTCGCGCACTGTTGGCGGAACCAGCAATTCCACCGGTTGCTCGGGCCGCTCAAGCTCGCCTGAGGCCAGCATCTGGTCCATCGTAAAGATAAGCTCGCGGGCATGCCGCTGCACCCCGGTTACGGGCTGCGTAAGAAACCTGCCGTTAATCGCAATGGGCTTCATGCCTGCCTAGCTTCGACTTAGTCGCTCAAGTAACATCCTCAATATCATCCGCGCTTCGCCCCCCAATCGCAAGCGGCCGGAACCGCAGCCGGGGAGTCAGATGAAACGAGTACGCGCACAGCGCAAGGTACACAGATCCGAACAGAAAAGCGCGAAGATAATTGCCCACATCGTAGTAGGCATCATCAAAAATCACCATGAGGACCGCGTAAATCGAGTAAGCATACAGATAGATGCTCAACCTTCCTCCCGCTTTGGCTTTCAGATAAAGCAGAGAGTGCAGGAGCCCTATGACCAGCATAATGGCCATGGTCCCACTTACGCCTAACTCCAGAAAGTAGTACTTGAAAACGGTATAAACATTCGCGGCGAACGGCACCTCGACAAAAGTATCGAGCTTTGGCGGCGCGGTATAAGACATAAGATGGAAGGCCGCCGCTATCTTCATCGGAAACTCAAACACGTGGCTGGAAGCCGGCATAAAGCTTCCCGGCGCCTGAACCACCGCGTCGAAAGCGGCCAGCGGGCCAACGATATAACTGACCACATAGTAGGAAACGATTCCGGAGACGCCTCCGTTCACTCCTTTTGTGGTTTTGTTGGTAAAAATCAGCGCGACATACAGAAGCAGGAAAATTAACACCGGCCAGCGCAGCGATTTCAACGCCCGCCAGAACCGCTCCTCGCGGCGGCGCAGCAGGCGGATGGCGCAGAGCCCGGCAATCAGCAGCAGCAGGCCCGTGCGTCCGGTGCTCAGAATGCATCCGAGGAACGCGGCGGCAACCACCACGCGGAACTTCCAGTCGCGCCTGCCGGTTGCGAACAGCAGCGCCGTGAAGGTAGCTCCAATCACGAAGTAGTCAAAAACAAAGGAGCGAATCTGCTGGCCGTTCTGCGCGGCTGCGACTTCGACGGCACGGGCGCGCATCAGCAAATTCGCTCCCAAGCCCTGCTGGCTGATCTTGTAAACCTGCCAGAAAAATATCGGCACGCCGCACAGAACCATCGCGGTCAAAATGTTGCGGATGAGCGTGGCCCGCCGCTCCGGAGGCTCAGGGAAAAGATGCGGGCGCAGCAGCGATTGCGGCGTGAGCGAAGCGAAGAGCCCGCCCAGCGTAAAGATTGCCGCCGCTCCCGTGACGATCGCCAGCGTGTTCGTATGCACCGGGAAAACATCGATCAGATGCATGCGCCAGGTAGCGAGATCGAACACCCACATGAAGCAGAAGATGAACGGGGGATACAGCACCGAGCGCCACAGCCAGTAGTTCAGCAGCGTGAGCGTGAAGAGCGCGGCCAGCGAAAGGTCCAGCGCGCTCATGACGCGTTCCGGTGCGCGAGCGCTTCGTTCAGAGTCATTCTGGCGCGCCGCCGCTCGCCCTCGTTTTTCCAGTTCTCAATGCGCACAGCCCGCGCGACACGCATTCGATAAAAAAACTGCGCCAGGGTGATATGCGAGTAAGCCGGGTCCTTATATCTGCGCCGCTGTCGCACCGCGCGCGCCAGCAGGCGCAGATTCTGAACGCCGTTTTCCATGGGGCTTTTATACAGGTCGTTGAAGGCGCTTTCCGCATAGGAATAATTGATGTAGCGGGCGGGCGTCATCAGCCGGTCATAATCCCGCACCGTCATTTCGTGTTCCAGCTCGGCGTCGGTCGCCCGCCATAGCTTGTAGCCGTGCAGAAAATACTGGTGGCAAACATAGAGATCGGAATAGTCGAGCCAGAAGTCATTGTTGAAGCCTCCGACGGCTCGAAGCGCCGCCACCCGCGCCAACGAACCGCTGTTGATGGCGAAGGCCTCTCCTTCGGCGATGCCGGGAGCCGGATCGAGGTAGGCGCGGTGGCGATTGAAAAGGTACTGGCGCGGGGAAACGACCGGTCCTCCGGAGCGCACCGTGGGCGCGACCAGGGCAATTTCGGTCCGGCCGGCGAGCCGCTCGCTCCAGCCAAGCATGGCCTTGAGAAACGCCGGCGTGACCCGCGTGTCCTGGTCGAGCAGCAGCATCCATCGGTGCCCGCGCGCCCGCGCCAGATGCATGGCCTCGTTGCATGCTCCGGAGATTCCCACGTTATAGCGGGAATGGCGGTATTCAAACCGGATGGGCAGGTTAGGGTACTCGATGGGTTCGGGGCTGTTGTCCCAGATCAAAAACTGATACGCCTCGCCAAGGGCTGCGTCGCCGGCGAACGCTTCGCATAAGCCCCGGATCGTTTCCGACTGCTGCACCGGCGTGTTGTAACGAACCATGATCGCGAGAATCGCCATTTCTACCGCCCAGTTTCATCCCTGCGCACGGGAGAAGAGGGGGAAGAGATGCGCGCCTGCCATACTCAAAATAGCCCGGTCTTCCGGCTGGAGCACCGCCTTCCAGAAGATCACCGCGAGCGCCACCACGCTGGCCGCCAAAAGTAACAGCCTCGGTGCAGTGGATGCGGCGATTGGAAACAGGGTTGCGCACACCGCCGCAACCGGCAGCGCCCAGGCCACCGGTTGCAGAATTCCTTGAAACAGCAGGTCCCTTTTCCTGAACGCCATGCTCCGCGTGTAGGCCATACTATTCCAAAAATGCAGTCCAATGCCAACAAACGCGCCGATCAGTGTTCCCACGGCCACGCCGGTCGCGCCCATGGGGCGGACCAGCAGGATGCTTAGCGCCACGTTGACAATAGCCTCGACTCCGGGCGACACCAGCATCTTCTTCTGCTCCCCCGCGCTGAAACCGATGATGCCGTAGGGCAGCAGGGTGAGGCGCACAAGCTGCGCCGCCACTAGAATTTCCCCCAGAACCAGCGTATGCATGGCATAGTCCGCGCCCACCCACAGACGCAGGAAAAGCGGCATTCCGATCATCAGCGGGATCGCAATCCACAGCAGCAGCGCCATCGAGAGCCGCGTGGTGCGAAACAACACCCGGCCCATCGACTCCGGCGACTCGCCCGCCGTGCGGCTGGAGAGCACCGGAATCAGCGTGGAGAGCACCGCGCCGTACGGCACGGTGAGCATGCTGCCCACCATCGCGGCAATGGCGTAATAGCCCGTGCTGGAAAAGTCCCACGCCGCCACAATCGGAATATCGAGTCCGGTAATCAGCAGAGTCCCCACCTGGGAGACCATCGCCGCCGAGCAGAATCCGATAAACTCCCACGCCCGCTGGACCCGCACCAGCCGCACCGAGAAGAACTCCCAAAGCCCCTGCCGCACGGTCGCGAACAAATAGATGGCCGGCTGCAAAAAGAACCCCAGCGCCACCCACATCGCCATCCGCACCAGCCCCTGGTGGTGAAACGCGGCCCATATGGTCCCCGCGGCGCCCGCCAGCTTGGAGACGCTTCCGGCGATGGCGTTGACCTGATTTTTTTCAATGCCCAGGCTTAAACCCGCCATCGAGGAGGCTGGAAAGACAATGGCCAGCGCGCCCCCCACGATCACCAGCGCCAGCTTCGCCTCGCCCAGCAGCGGCGTGGGAATGGAATGAAAAAACCTCCCCATCACCAGCGCCACCACCACGATTCCGCCCAGCACCACCGCCGAGGTGATGAAGAACAGCAGGGTGATGCTGCTCATCGTCTCGCCCAGCAGTTCCCAGTCCTCGGCCCAGAACGCGCGCGCCACAAACCGGCTTACCGACATCTGCAGCGAGCTGTCAAAAATGGTCGAGTAGGCCGTGAGCTGCAGCACCAGCATCCAGGTCGAGTACTCCGAATGGGTCAGCGAACGCACCAGCACAGGGGGAACCAGCAGCACCACCAGCCACGACGCTCCCAGGCGCATCAGATTGGCGAAAGCGTTCTTCGCCAGCCGCGCCACCCGCGGCGCTCCCGATTCCGGCGGCAGAGGGGGCCGCGCGGAGGCCGGCGGGGTTTCGATTTCACTTGCCATCGAGGATTCCTCGTCCATTCCCATCAAGCTGCTCGCTTGCCGCCTCCACGCGAAAACCACACTCGTCGCACCGCGATCATTTTGCGGCCCGTCTCCGGATCGCGACGCAGCCACTCCAGCATCGCCCGCGTCAGCACAAACCCCGTGCTCGCCGCCAACCCGATCAGCAGCCCAACCACCGTCCAAAGCAGACGGCTGGGGGAACTCTTGCGGTCCGGAACCAGCGCCGGATCCACCACCTGCACCAGTTCGCCCTCACGCGCCTCATCGAGCTTGGCCGCCTCAAACTGCCGCGCCAGGATGTTGAAAATCGTCTCATAATACTTTACGTCGCGCAGCCGCCGGACGTATTCCATGCCTTCCTTCGGCACCTTGATCTGCGGGACCACGAACTCGCTTCCCACGGTTTGGCCGCCGCCCCCCATCTTGTTCAACTCAGCCTGCATGGAGGCCACGCTGCGCTGCGCCTCAATCAACTGCGGGTTTTCCGGCGTCGCATAGGCCTGCATGCTCTGCATCTCGGCTTGCTTCACCGTGATCCGCGCCCGCAGCTCCGCCGCCGACGCAATCTGCGCGCGCACCTGGCTGTCCAGCGCCACCAGCCCCGTCTTTTGCTCCGTCGATACCAGCGCCTGCTCGGCGTTGTCCAGTTGTTGCTTCGCCTGCGCCATCTGCCGCTGGAAAAACGACCGCCGCTGCGACGCCTCGGAAATCGCCAGATGCTGCGACAGATCCCGGTATTCGTCCACATATCCATTCGCAACCGCGGCGGCCCGCTTTGGATCGTGGTCCGTAAACGCAATCGTGATCAGATTGCTCTTGAGGTCCGTCTTGATGGTCGAGTGTTTGGCCAGGTCCTTGCGCGCCTGCGAAAGATACTTCGCCTTGTACTCACGCTGCAGGTCAAATTTTTTGATCAATCCATCCTCGACGGTCTCGCTCTTCAGCAACGCGGCGTAAAGGTCCACCTGATTTTTAATCCCCAGCCCGCCCTCGGCCAGTCCGCTCAAGGCCCCCAGGCTGCTCAACTCCGACATCATGCTGGCGGCCAGCGACTGGTTCTGCTGCGGCGGAAGGATCACCGTGCGCGCCGTATAGCTGGGACGTACGAGCCAGGAAAGCCCGTACCCCAGCGCCGCGCACGCAAGGACAACGAAAAAAATCATCCGCCGATGCGGTCCCAGCGCCAGCAGCACATCCAGAATCGAGACTTCCCGCACCCCGGCGGCGCGCGGCTTCACCGTCGCAAAGGGGTCGTCCTCAATACCAGGCCGGGACGGGCGAATTCCTTGTCTTCCCACGATCATTCAGGCTGCCAGAACCGTTTGATACAGCGCCATGGTACGGTCTGCCATGCGGTCGGCGGAAAACATCGCCTGTACGCGCGCCAGCGCGGCCACTCCAAAAGCTTCCCGCAGGTCGCGCCGCTCCAGGAGCAGCGAGATGGCGTTGGACATTTCCGAGACATCGCCCGGAGCCACTGTAAGTCCGGTTTCCCCGTTTACCGAAACCTCCGGAACTCCCGTATCAATGTCCGTGTTGACCACCGGAAGTGCTGCCGCCATGGCCTCCAATTGCGCCAGCCCGAAGGCCTCGGCGCGCGTGACCGACGGCATCACAAAGACCGAGGCCCGTTCGAGGTGTGCCCGCAGGTCGTCCACCCAGCCCAGCAGGGAAACTTTGTCGCTCACCCCCTCCCGCTCGGCAAGCGCGGCCAGTGAATCCGCCTCCGGCCCGGTTCCGATCAGATCAAGATGCCCGTCCACCTGCTTCATCGCGCGAATCAGCACGTCAAACCCTTTGTACGGAACCAGCCTCCCCACGGCCAGCACACGCCGCTCGTCGCTTCGCCGCCGAAACTCCAGAATGTCTTCCACCTGCGGGCGCTGCTTCTCAAGGTTGATGCCCAGGGGAATGATGCGGCACTTTTCGCGAAATGGACGCAACTCTTCGGAGGAGCGCAGATAGCGGTCAGAGGTGACGATGATGGTGCTCGCCATCACCATCAGCCGCGACACAAACGGGTCGCTGAAGCGGCGAAGAATCTTCCGGCCCATGGTATCGGCATGGTGCGTCACCACCAGCCTGCCCTTGTGCCCGCTCAGAATGAAGGCCACCGCCGAACTCGGATTCGGCAGGTGAATATGCACAATATCCGCCGGTGATCCGCGAATGGCCGCCCGCATCGAAGGGCAAATCGGCATCGAGGCGATGGTTCCCAGGCGCGCCAGCCGCGTCACCTTCACGCCTTCAATTTCCGAAACCTCATTGCGCGCCAGGCTGTTGGCCACCACCACGCTCACCGACGCCACCCGCGCATGGCGCACCGCCAGATCGCGCACATGGGTCTCAATGCCTCCAGGCGAGGGAAGATACAGCTTGCCGACATGAAGAATCCGGGGCTTGCTCATCAGAACGCACGGCTCCGAGGCGTGGACACACTTGCCAGTGTGTACGATGCCG
>JBAUHD010000378.1:0-1991 GCA_049680085.1 Acidobacteriaceae bacterium | reverse complement strand
CCGGCCATCCCGCTCGAAGACACCATCGCCTTCCACCGCGCCCTCGTCGCATCGGGCGCGGCTATCGGCAAAATCAACACCGTCCGCAAGCACTTCTCCGCAGTCAAGGGAGGACGACTCGCCGACGCCGCGCCTCGCTCCGAAAAGCTCTCGCTCATCATTTCCGACGTGCCGTTGAAAGACCTGGCATGCGTCGCATCCTCGCCTACGCTGCCCGACTCCTCCACGCCCGCAGAGTGCCTGGAAATTCTTGACCGCTTCCATCTATTCGAAACTTTTCCCGAAGCCGTCCGCAATCACTTCCGCGACCTCGCCTCCGCCAAGCCCAGCGAACTCGCTGATCCGAACGCGGCCTCAGCCCCGTACGAAGTCCTGCTCTCCGACCAGGAATTCGCCAACGCCGCCCGCGATCACGCGCAGTCGCTCGGCTATCACGCCGTCATTGACAACACCTGCGATGACTGGGACTACCGCGAAGCCTCCGCCTACCTGCTCCAGCGCTTCCAACAATTGCGCCACGACTTCCCCCACTTCTGTCTGCTTTCCAGCGGCGAGGTCACGGTCAAGCTCGAAGGCCGCACGGGCATCGGAGGCCGCAACCAGCAATTCGCGCTCACCGCCGCATTTGAACTGGAAAAGTATCCTGAAGACCGGGCAGCCGTCCTCAGCGCCGGCTCCGACGGCATCGACGGCAACAGCACCGCCGCCGGAGCCATCGCCGACCCCACCACCATCGCTCGCGCCCGCGCCGCCGGCGTCGATCCCGAAGCCGCCCTCGCAGCCTTCGACAGCGGCACTCTCTTCGCCGCGTTGGGAGACTCCCTCATCACCGGCCCCACCGGAAACAACCTCCGCGACCTCCGCATCCTGCTGGCGACGAAATAGTCCTGAAACTTTCCCGCACTATCCCGCGTACTTTATTCCGAAGGCTTAGAGGTACACTGCAAAAGTCGGGGCGCGGAAGACATGGTTCTTTTCATCGAACGCTGGATCGGCATATTCTGGCTGGCCATCATCATCCTCTTGTCGCTCGCGGCCTTCACGTCGAAGCGCAGCGTGCAGCGGCAGTCCGGCGGATCACGCTTCCTGCAAGCCGGCCTTGTCGTCATCGGCGCAATTTTGATCTTCAATCTCGGGCACGCCTTTGCCAGGGGCTGGCTCACAGACCGCGTCATTCCCTTGCAGCCGTCATGGGTGCTCACCGGAGCCGTGCTCACCCTCCTCGGCATCCTCTTCGCCGTCTGGGCGCGCATCACACTGGGCCGCAACTGGAGCGGCGTGGTCGCCATCAAGCAGGACCATGAGCTGATCCTGCGCGGACCCTACAGGCTGGTCAGGCATCCGATCTATACCGGATTTCTGCTGGGACTGCTGGGTACTGCTCTTGTCTACGGAGCCACGCGCTGCTTCGTGGGCCTGTTGCTCTGCGGCCTCGTCTTCTGGCTCAAGCTGCGGATCGAGGAGCAGTTCATGATGCAGCAATTCGGTGAACAGTACGCGCATTACCGGCAGCGGGTGCGCGCGCTGGTTCCATTTGTGCTATAGACTCGCGAAATCGGGTGCCCCATCCTTGCCGCGCTTTTGCGGCAAGGGTGGGAGAGGTAGGAAGCTAACTACTTCGCCGCCACCCTCGCCGCATGAAGATGCTGCAACGGAGCCACGTTCGTCTGGTGCTCCTGCAATGCCGCGATTCCCTCTGCCGCCGCCTTCGCCGCGGCAATCGTCGTAATGGTCGGAACCCGCTGCAACACCGCCGCCCGCCGAATCGCCTTCTCGTCGAAGAACGTGTCCTGCCCGTGCGGCGTGTTCACAATCAACTGAATCCGGTCGCCCTTGATCAGGTCCACCACGTTCGGGCGGCCTTCTTTGACCTTGTACACGCGCTCGACGACCATGCCGGCCTTCTCCAGCTTGTTGGCCGTGCCCTCCGTCGCGATAATCTGAAACCCAAGCTCGATGTACTGCCGCGCCAGATCGACAAGCTGCGATTT
>JBAUHD010000377.1:0-5458 GCA_049680085.1 Acidobacteriaceae bacterium | reverse complement strand
GCATATAGGCGGCGATGCGGTTATTCACGCCGTGAGCTTCAGAGTAGCGAACCACATCATCAAAGCTTTCCGTAAGGATGCTTTCAAGCTGTTCGTTGACCAGCGCCTCTTTCCAGAAATAACCCTGGCGATCCTGCACCCACTCAAAGTAGGAGGCGGTCACACCGCCGGCGTTGGCGAGAATGTCGGGAATGACAAACACCCGCTTCTGCGACAGGATGTCGTCGGCGACGGCGGTGGTGGGACCGTTTGCGCCTTCGCATACGATCTTTGCACGGATGCTCTCAGCGTTGCGGCTGGTAATGACGTTTTCCGTGGCGGCGGGAATCAGGATTTCGCACTCCGAGGCGAACACCTCATCAGACTCGCGAGCCTCGGCTCCTTTGAACCCGAGCACGGAACCATTGCGCTGGCGGTATTCAATCAGCGAGCCGACGTCGATGCCGTTGGGATTGTAGAGCGCGCCGTCATACTCGACGACTCCAATGATTCTGTAGCCCTTCTCCTGAAGCAGCAGAGCGGCATTCGAGCCAACGTTGCCAAAACCCTGCACCACCACGCGGCAGCCGTCGCGCGGCACCTTGAGATAGTGGAGGGCCTTGTCGCAGATGATGCTGACCCCGCGTCCGGTAGCTTCTCGCCGTCCGCGGGAGCCGCCAATATTGACGGGCTTGCCGGTGACCACGCTGGTGACGGTCTGGCGCATGTGCATGGAATAGGTGTCCATGATCCAGGCCATGACCTGCTCGTTCGTGTTCACGTCGGGCGCCGGCACATCTTTTTCCGGACCGATGAACTCGATAATCTCGGCGGTGTAGCGGCGCGTCATGCGCTCCAGTTCGCCGATGGACATTTTTTTAGGGTCGCAGATAACGCCGCCCTTGGCTCCGCCAAACGGAATGTTGACGACCGCGCACTTCCAGGTCATCCAACTGGCCAGCGCGCGCATTTCGTCCAGGTTGACGTTGGGGGCGTAACGGATGCCGCCTTTGGCCGGGCCGCGAGCCTGCGAGTGCTGCACCCGGAAGCCGGTGAAGACCTCAATGCGTCCGTCATCCATGGCAACGGGAAAATGGACGATGATTTCGCGGGAAGGATAGCGGAGGACTTTCCAGAGGCCCTCGTCAAGGTTGAGTTTGCGGGCGGCGAAGTCGAAGCGCGCTGCCTGCGCTTCCCACGGATTGATCTCCTGCTCAAGAGTGACGGATGCCATGATTTGTCTCTGCTCCTTTGGATGCGCCGTAGCCGGGAAGGCCGGGTTTCGGCCAAACCAATGGAGTATAGGCTTGGCTGTGGATGAGGGGCAAGGGCGGTGAGACAGGGGAAAGGGGATAGGGAAAAGGGGAAAGCCGTTTGCGCTCTCTCGCGGCGGGATTGCGTCTGGAGGGGCGCATCCCCATTTACCATGATGGTTAAGGCTATGCGATCTGAAAATGGTTCTCTTCCCGCGCGCGCGGAATTTCTGAAACTGGCCCGCGCGCACACTCTGGTTCCGGTTTACCGAACGCTTACAGCGGACGTGGAGACTCCGGTGACGGCCTTTCTGCGCCTGGCCGCGGACGAGCCGGAGTGCTTCATGCTGGAGTCGGTGGAAGGCGGCGAAAACGTGGGCCGATACACGTTCATCGGCGTTCGACCTTACAAGCGGATTGTGGCGCGCGGGACTTCCATTGAAATTCGGGAGCGCGGGCGCACGCGGCGCATTGAGGGCAACATCTTCCAGCTTTGGAAAGAGGCCATCGAGGGGCACACGCCGGCGCGGGTAAGCAGCCTGCCTCCGTTTACTGCGGGCGCGGTGGGCTTTTTTGCCTATGACGTGGTGCGCCAGATTGAGCGGCTGCCGGAGCGGACGAAGGATGATCTGGGCCTGCCCGACGCCTGTCTGATGTTCTTTGACGAGGTGCTGGCGTTTGACCACGTGAAAAAGGAAATTCTGCTGATCGTGACAGCGGACGTTCGTCGGCAGAAGCCGCAGGCGGCGTATGACGACGCGCTGCGACGGCTGGCGCGATTGGAGCGCAGGCTGGCGCGTCCGCTGCCGCAATCGGTGTTGAAGCCGCGTACGAAGAAAGCCGCGGGCAAGCTGAAGATTGAGCTGCGCACCAAGAAGAAGGATTTCCTGAAAGCCGTGGAGCGGTCGAAGGAATACATTGCGGCGGGCGACGTGTTCCAGGTGGTGGTGTCGCAGCGCTTCGACGTAAAGCCAGAAGTGGAGCCGTTCGCGGTCTATCGCGCGCTGCGCATCGGGAACCCTTCGCCGTATCTCTACTTTCTGCGCTTCGGGCTGGAGAAGCCGGCGGATACGCATATTGTGGGTTCGTCTCCCGAACTGCTGGTGCGCGTGCAGGGACGCAAGGTGGAGTACCGTCCGATTGCGGGCACGCAGCCGAGGGGCGCGAATGAAGAAGAAGACCTCGCTCTGG
Organism: Acidobacteriaceae bacterium; assembly: GCA_049680085.1. Taxonomy (GTDB): domain Bacteria; phylum Acidobacteriota; class Terriglobia; order Terriglobales; family Acidobacteriaceae; genus Silvibacterium. Next base: position 3,035 of record JBAUHD010000377.1, on the reverse strand, counting down.
AGCAGCACCTGCTGCATGACGAAAAAGAGCGCGCCGAGCACGTGATGCTGGTAGACCTGGGCCGCAACGACGTGGGCCGGGTGAGCGAGTACGGGTCAGTGAAGGTGAAGGACCTGATGTTCATCGAGCGCTACTCGCACGTGATGCACCTGGTGAGCGCGATCGAGGGGCGGCTGCGCGAGGGGCTGACCGCCGTCGATGCTTTCAAAGCCTGCTTTCCGGCGGGAACTCTGAGCGGCGCCCCCAAGATTCGCGCGATGGAGATCATTGAGGAACTGGAGCCAACGCGGCGCGGCATCTACGGCGGCAGCGTGCTCTACGCGGATTTTTCCGGCAACCTTACGTCATGCATCGGCATTCGCACGCTGCTGATGCGCGGCAAGCAAGGGTATATCCAGGCCGGCGCAGGCATCGTGGCGGATTCGGTTCCGGAGCGCGAGTACGAGGAGAGCCTGAACAAAGCCAAGGCGGTGGTTAGGGCGATTGAGAGAGCAACTGGCCGTTGAGGCGGACGCGCTTCGCGCCATCGCGACTTCGCTTCTGTGACCGCTCCTGATGGTCGCGGAAACGCTGAGGTTACTATGAAGCGAGTTTTGAAAGGCTCTTCGCCCATGCCTGTATAGCGGTGTGTTCGATGACTTCGCCTGCTTCGACTTCTGCCAATGCCTCAAGCGTGAGTAGGTGGCGTTGTTCCTCATCATCGATTTGAGTGGCTTCTTGAGATTTGAACGATATTACGCGCGTGGCTTTTTTCATTTCGACAATAGTAAATGGGGGCAGGCATATTGATCCGCATTGAACGAGCTTCGCTGGAGCGCATGGATGAGGCGTACGCCATCGTGCGGGAGTATTACGAAGCGGTCGGCGTGGTGGCGCGGGATGACGCGGAGAGTTTTGCGCGGGATTACTTCGGGGCGGGATCAGGCGTGTGGCTGGCGTGCGAGAACGAGGCGGTAGTGGGGTGCATCGCGCTGCGGCCTCTGCCGCGGTTTGATCGGACGGGTGAGATCAAGCGGATGTATGTGAAGCCGGAAAGCCGAGGTCGGGGCGTTGCCGAGCGACTGCTGAAAGCGCTTGAAGACTACGCTGCGGAAGCGGGATACCGCACGCTGTATCTGGATACGAAAGATGACCTGACGACGGCGATCCGCTTTTACCAGCAGCACGGGTATGAGCCATGCGAGCGGTATAACGAGAATCCGCAGGCGACGATGTTTATGAAGAAGGGACTGAACGGGGTAAAATAGACGAAGTAATTAATTAGTTCGATTGGAGGACTGATGAGACAGAATCAGGCGGCTACTCCCAAACTCATCAGCGCGCTTTCAGCTCGCACCCAATTTGGGCAGATCATGCGCCGCGCTTCCAGCAAGAAGCGGGAGCGCTTTATCGTGGACAGGCGCGGGGAGCCAAAGGTTGTGATTATGGGGATCGAGGATTATCTGGCCAATATCGCGCCAGAATCGGATATTATGGCGGCCCTGCATGCTGAGGCCAGAAAAAAGGGCACGGACCAGATGTCGATGAGCGAGATCGACAAGGAAATATCCGCGTACAGGAAAGAACGGGCTTTGAAGAATGCAAGAAATCAGGCTCGTTCTTGATACCAATGTTCTCGTATCGGCCCACTTGAAAAGCACGGGATTTGAGCGATTTATTTTCGAACTCGCGCTTGATTCAAGGGTGCGGCTTTGCATCAGCCGCGAAATCATGCGCGAGTATCAGGAAGTGCTGATGCGACCTAAGTTTGATTTTCCACTTGGGATTCTTCGTAAATCCTTCAGGCGGATCGAAGAAGCCGCAATATGGGTGGTTCCTTCGGAAGCTATTTATGCGGCTTCAGACCCGAGTGACAATAAGTTTCTGGAATGCGCCGAGGCAGCGCGGGCCATTTATCTGGCGACAGGAAACAGACGTCATTTTCCCGGCCAGTGGAAGTCCACGACGATTCTGAACGCCAGAGAGCTTACGATGATTCTGGCCCCGTAACTCCAAGAGTCAGAGACTGGGACTGACGGGCTCTGAGGCGGGCCGGGATTTACACTAAAGAGAGCATTATGGTCTTTGTTCTCGACAATTACGATTCCTTTACCTATAACCTTGTGCAGTACATGGGCGAGCTTGGGGCGGACATGGTGGTCCGCCGCAACGACGAGCTTACGGTGGACGAAGTGGAGGCGCTGGAGCCGGAGCGGATTCTGCTGTCGCCGGGGCCGTGCACGCCGCAGGAAGCGGGCATCAGCGTGGAGCTGGTGCGGCGGTTTGCGGGGCGGGTTCCGATCCTCGGCGTTTGCCTGGGACATCAGGCGATTGGGGCGGCTTTCGGAGCGGATGTGGTTCGCGCCAAGAAGGTGATGCACGGTAAAACGAGTGAAGTGAAGCACGACGGCAAGACGGTTTTCGCGGGCTTGACCAGCCCGATGACCTGCACGCGGTATCATTCGCTGATCGTGTCGGAAAAAGACTTGCCCAAGGACCTTGAGGTATCGGCGCGCTCGGAAGACGGAACCATTATGGGGCTGCGTCACCGGAAGCACGCGGGTGTCGAGGGCGTGCAGTTTCATCCCGAAAGCGTGCTGACCGGGGATGGGAAGCGGCTGATTCAGAATTTTCTTGAGTTTTAGTTTGCGAGTTTGCGGAGTTGCGGCGACGATGCGGGTTTTGAGCTTTGGCGCGGCGGGCGCGGTATTGGCGACGCTGACTTTTCTTCCACAATTAAGTTCGGCGCAGCAGACTCCGATCGCCTACGTTCCGGCGGCGGGAGTTACGGTTTCAGGATCGCTTTCTGTCGAGAACGGCAAGGTCAGCATCGGGAACAATGGAACGATCCAGGCGGGCGACTCGACCGCGAGGGTGAAGCTGGCGCGCGGCGGCGATCTGCGAGTCTGCGCGTCGACGGAAGTGCATTTGTCGCGCGATACCAGCGTCGAGGGCGCGGACTCGGCGCTGATGATCGCGATGGATCGCGGAGCACTGGAGGCGAGCTATGTTCCGGGCAAGTATTCCGATGTGCTGCTCACGCCGGATTTGCGGAT
>JBAUHD010000376.1:0-2391 GCA_049680085.1 Acidobacteriaceae bacterium | reverse complement strand
GTGCCCAGCGAGCTTTGCGCCTGCTTGTTCGCGGGCTCCAAGGAAATTGCCTGACGAAGATATGGAATGGCGCGCGCGGGATGGTAGAGCTTGATGGAGTCGAGACCTAAGACAAGGCTTACGCCGGGCAGGCGGGGGTTTAACTTATAGGCTTGTTCGAGGACGCGAGCCGAGTCCGCGAACTTACTTTGCGCGTAATAGACGAGGCCGAGGCTGGCGTAGCCTTCGGCTACTTCCGGCTTGAGGCGGATGACTTTTTGATACTCGGCGGCGGCGGTGTCGAGTTGTCCGGCGGCCTGGGCCTGGTGGGCGAGCTGAAAATGCTGTTGCGCTTCGGTGTCCGTGTTGGTCTGGGCGGGCAACGGTTTGGGAAGGCAGATTGCGGTCGCCAGAAGGAGCAGCAGGACGTATTGTTTTGGGGGGATCACTGCGGGTAAGTCATCAGCTTAACAAAAGGGATGAAGACTGGAAGCTGTGTCCACTCTCCCATGTCTCAGAAGCGAGACATGGGGCGCCCGCAAATTCGGAATTGGCATGCGGCGAAAAAGTGCAGGTCCCTCCGCTACGCTTCGCTCCGGTCGGGATGACAATCGCTCAGTGGTTGCAGCAAATCTGAAACGCTTCAGGACTTTTTCGCGGGCCAGCCGAGGCTGGGAATGATGCCGGTTCCCTCTTTGATGGTTACGAGCTGGTCGGCGGGGATGGCGCGCAGGGAGGTTCGCACGCCGCTTGGCCAGTGGATTTCGACATCGGCTGTGGTCTCCTTGCCGAGTCCGAAGTGGAGGCGGGGATCGTTGGCGGAGAGGAAGCTGGACTGGCTGAGGAGGTCCTGGGCCTGGAGCTTTCCTCCGTAGCGTACGAGGACGCGGGCGCCGATGGCGCTGCGGTTGGAGCGGGTGCCGATGAGCTTGATTTTGAGCCAGTGGCGTCCGGCGGGCACATCGTTGCGCAGCAGCGAGGGCGGCTCATTGAGGTTGACAATGAGGATGTCGAGATCGCCGTCGTTGTCGAAGTCTCCGAAGGCGCAGCCACGGCTGCTGTGCGCGGCTTCAACGCCGGGTCCGGCTTCGCCGATCAACTCTTCAAAGGTTCCGTTGGCGAGGTTGCGGAAGACGACGCGCGGGCCTTTGTTGGGATACTGCGGGAATTTCTTTTCGAGCTCCGGATAGACGTTGCCGGTGACCATGAAGAGGTCGGGGTGGCCGTCGTTGTCCAGATCGACGATGCCGGCTCCCCAGCAGACGTAGCGGGTTTCGACGGCGAGACGGGAGGGCACGGTCACGTCCTCGAAGACGCCCTTTCCGTTGTTGTGGAAGAGGCCGTTGGCATCGTTCATGAAGTGGGTTTTGAAGATGTCGGTGTGTCCGTCTAGATCGTAGTCGCCAACGCCGAGGCCCATGCCGGCCTGCTCGTCGCCATCGCCGCTGAAGGCGATGCCGCGGTTGATGCCTTCTTCGCGGAAGGTTCCGTCGTGGTTGTTCATGAACAGCAGGGTGGGTGTGGAGTCGCAGGCGACGAGGATGTCGGGCCAGCCGTCCTCATCGAGGTCGGCGGTGACAGCGGTGAGCCCGTAGCAGTCCTTCACGGAGGAGATGCCGGCGTGCTTGCTGACGTCGGTAAAAGTTCCGTCGCCATTGTTGTGGTAGAGGGAGTGGTAGCCGGGGGTCAATCCGCGGGGACCGCAGTTGACGGGGACGCCTTTGAAGTTGCAGGTGGGGTCCTGGCCGGCTTTGGGCACGCGCGCGAAGTCGAATTGCACATAGTTGGAGACGAAGAGGTCGAGGCGACCGTCGCGGTCATAGTCGAGAAAGCTGCACCCGGTTCCCCAGCGAGGCACGGAGTTTTCAAGACCGGCCTTTTTGGTTACGTCGGTGAAGGTTCCGTCGCCGTTGTTGTGGTAGAGCTTGTTTTGTCCGAAGGAGGTGCAGAAGATATCGTCGAAGCCGTCGTTGTCGTAGTCGCCGACGCAGACGCCGGCGGCCCAGCCTACCTGATGGAGTCCGGCTTGCTCGGTGACGTCGGTAAAGGTTCCGTCGCGGTTGTTGCGGTAGAGGCGGTTGGTGGCTCCGGGGGGTGGGCCGGTGAGGCGGGTTCCGCCGAGGATGAAGATGTCCATCCAGCCGTCGTTGTCGTAGTCGATGAAAGCGCAGCCGCAGCCAATGGCGCCGAGGATGTATTCCTTGTGATCGACGCCTCCGTAAAAGACGGGGGCGGTGAGTCCGGCGGCGGCGGCGATGTCGGTAAAATGCGAATAGGGCAAGCCTGAGGGTTTGCCTCGTGGCTGGGGGCGCACGGTGCGGGAAGCCATGCCGCCACGCTGGGCGAGCATCCGGTCAGCGGAGAGCGAGAGAATGCCGGAAAGGAAAATGCGACGGTCGATGTTCACTCGGT
>JBAUHD010000375.1:0-5152 GCA_049680085.1 Acidobacteriaceae bacterium | reverse complement strand
TGAGGACGATAACCCCATCCATCAAGGATGGTCAGAACAATAGGCTTGGTACGAATCGGCACCTGATCTCCTGTTTCGATTTAGTTTGGCGATGTAATTTTGGGCTCATCAGAATGCTCCTGCTTGTACTTCGCAGCCGCGGCCTTGATTTCATCCATGTGCCGCGCGATCACCTGCTGAACAATCCGCATTCCCTCTTTGGCCCCGGCTGCCTGCATCTCTTGGGTGATTTGCGGCAGTACCGCGATGATTCGACCGCCGGCCGGCGTCTTATAAAAGGCAATCACCTGCGCGGCATCTTCCGTCGAAAGGTGCTTTTGATATGCAACCACAGCCATGGATTCAAGGTCCATCTTCTCCAGGCTGGCTTCAATATCGTCAATCACATCCTTCGGGACGAACGGCGGAAACGTCTTCCGGAGGTTGACCATCATCCCGCGCATCATCTGGATCCCAAGCTGCTTCGCTCCCGTCAACTCCAGAAGTTCGTGAACCTGCGCCGCGGTAATCGGATGCGCCGGCGGCGGGTACAAATCCACCGTTATGGTCTTCGTGGATTGTTGGTTGGCAGTTGCTGTCTCGGATCGCGCAGGAGTTGTGTTCTCAGACGACGCCTGCTGCGCAAAAACCGGCGCAGCAACCAACAGAGTAGCGACAAGAAGCGATACAACGCGCATGGATATGCCTCCTGAAAACAAACGTCGGGCGCAGGATGCCTGCCCCGCGCCCTCCAATATACCCGCTACTCGCCGCAGTTCACCGATTCCAGCCCAAGAAACTCCGCCGCCTGCCCCAGTTCCTCTTCAATGCGCAGCAACTGGTTGTACTTGGCCACGCGGTCGGTGCGAGATGCCGATCCGGTCTTGATCTGTCCGGCGTTCGTCGCCACGGCAAGGTCGGCGATGAATGGGTCTTCCGTTTCGCCGCTGCGATGCGAAATGATCGACGTATACCCAAACCGCCGTCCCAGCTCAATCGCCTCTAATGTTTCACTCACAGTCCCAATCTGGTTCAGCTTGATCAGAATCGAATTCGCAATCCCCTCTTCAATGCCGCGCTGCAACCGCTCCGTGTTGGTCACGAACAGGTCATCGCCCACAAGCTGCACCTGCTCGCCCAGCAATTCCGTCAGATACTTCCAACCCTGCCAGTCGTCCTCCGCCAGCCCGTCCTCAAGCGACACGATGGGATACTGCCGCACCCACTCCTGCCAGTACTGCGCCATCTCCTCGCTGGTCTTCTCGCTCTTGTCGGATTTCTTAAATACGTACTTGCCCGTCTCGGCGTTGTAGAACTCGCTCGCCGCCGGGTCGAGAGCGATTGCAATTTCCTCACCGGCCTTGTATCCGGCAAGCTGAATCGCTTCCAGGATCACTTCAATCGCTTCCACGTTTGACTTCAGCGAAGGAGCGAACCCGCCCTCATCGCCCACCGCCGTGTTGTAGCCGCGCTTCTTCAGCACGCCCTTCAGCGTGTGGAATACCTCCACGCCCCACCGCAGCGCGTCAGAAAATCGCTCCGCGCCCACCGGCATCACCATGAACTCCTGAAAGTCCACATTGTTGTCCGCGTGCGCGCCGCCATTCAAAATGTTCATCATCGGAGTCGGCAGCACCGAGGCGTTCACGCCGCCCAGGTAGCGATACAGCGGCATATTCACCGCCTTGGCCGAGGCCCGCGCCGCCGCCATCGACACCGCCAGAATCGCGTTCGCGCCCAGACGGCTCTTGTTCGCCGTGCCGTCCAGCGACACCATCGTCGCATCCAGCAGCCGCTGGTTCCCCGCGTCCATGCCCTTCAGTTCAGGAGCCAGCACGCTCTCAATATTCTCCACCGCGTTCAGCACGCCTTTGCCCAGGTAGTGCGCCTTGTCGCCGTCGCGCAGCTCCACGGCCTCGTGCTCACCGGTCGAAGCGCCGCTGGGAACCGCCGCGCGGCCCATCGCGCCGCCCTCAAGAACTACATCAGCTTCTACGGTCGGGTTTCCGCGCGAATCCAGAATCTCGCGCGCATGAATAGCAGCAATTTCCGTCATGTCACTCCTTGCAATCTGCGCTTTTTGAAGGGGACGGCCTTCAGGCCGTCCGTTAAGTAGCCTGTCAACAACGCGGCTTCAGCCGCTGAGGGATAATCTTCCCCAAATCAAACTTCGCTGGTAAATCCGTTGACTTCCGCGATCTTTCCCAATGGTTCCAAGCCGATTCTAACAAAGAATTGGATAACCCCCTTCTGCCCCGCGCCCCAGCCGGATCACCCACATCAGCCCCGCCGCGACCACCGTAACCGCCCTGATTCCGCGCCGCCACTCTTGTTGCGTCCGCGGCGTCTAAAGGTCAGGCTTTCGCCTACCATGAAAACTGGCGCAGTTTCCCGCCGCGCCAAACGGAGCAAGTGATGAAATTCAACGGCATTCGATGCACGCTGGCTTGTCTGGGGATTGCGGTTCTTCTCGCCCCGGCTGCTTTGGCTCAACAGCAGTCCGCCGCCTCTGATCCGTACCAGGGCGTCTCGCAGCCGCCGCCCGACGACACCATCGTCACCATGCCGGACACGCCCGTTGCCGCCGTGAAGCCCAAGCCCTCCCCGCAGGTCTACGCGCCGCCACCGCCACCCGCTGCTGTCCGGCCTACTCCCGCCTCCGACCAGCCCATCGTCACCACCGGCCCCTCCAGCGCAAATTCCCGCTGGGACAACACCGACTACGGCATCGTCACCCAGCCTGTTCCCTACGGCGACGAGGATCCCCAGCTCCCTTACGACACCACAGTGCTGCAGGTCCGCGACGCCTCCGCCCCGCGCTATTCAGGCCCGGCCAATGAGCTCGCCGAAGGTACCCAGATTCGTGTCCGCCTCAATCAGGAGCTGTCCACCAGCAATACTCAGGTCGGCGCGCCGTTCCAGGGCAAGGTCGCTTTCAATGTCGTTCAGAACGGCAGCATCATTATTCCCGCCGGCTCCACGCTCCGTGGCCGCGTCGTGCAGGTCAGCCAGGGACACCACTTCGGCCCCGCCGCCACCCTGCGCCTCCGTCCTGAGATGGTCATCCTGCCCGACGGCACGGCCTACCACCTTGACGCCGAGGTCACAGACTCCAACGCCTCCGGAACCCGTACCGGCACCGAAGGCGCCATTCAGCCCAGCGCGCACATCCTCAAGAAAACCGCCGAATACGGCATAGGCGTGGGAACCGGAGCCATGGTCGGCGCAGAGCTCGCAGGCCCTCCGGGAGCCTTATTCGGATCGCTTGCCGGCGCGGGAGTCGTCACCACCCACCTCCTGCTCCAGCACCCCAAAGCGGCCACCGTTCCCGCCGGCTCGGAAATCACCTTCAGCCTCACCCAGCCTCTGGACCTTATCCCCACTCGAAATTAGCCTCATTTTGAGGCAACGGGAGCGCTTCCGGGCGCTCCCTTTTTGTTTCCGCATCCAACCCAATACAATTGCCGCGACTCGCAAAGGAGCCCGCCATGCCCGTAAAACCCATTCCCGACGGATACCACTCCATCCAGCCCTACCTCATCCTCAAAAACGCCTCCGCCGCCATCGACTTCTATAAGCGTGCTCTCGGCGCAAACGAGCGCATGCGCATGGAAAAAGACGGTCACATCCACCATGCGGAACTTGAAATTGGAGACTCCTGCGTCATGCTCGCCGACGAGCACGCCGAAATCGGCGCCTACAGCTCGGCGCACTACGGCGGCTCCCCCATCTCGCTCATGCTATATGTCACGGATTGCGATGCCGTCTACCGCCAGGCGCTCAGCGCCGGAGCTAAAAGCGAACGCGAACCCGCCGACCAATTCTACGGCGACCGCATGGCCGGCATCCTCGACCCCTTCGGGTTCCACTGGTACATCGCCACCCACATTAAAGACGTCTCCCCGGAAGAGATGCAGCAGCACGCCTGAAGCGTTCGCCCGCAAGCCAGAAACCGGGCCCTAAAAGGCAGCCCCTCTCCGGCCCAGACGCGGCCAATCAAAGCGGCGGCCCACGATGCCCTTCACGATCAGATGATCGGTGCTCGCCGTCACGCCCACGCCGACTCCGAAATTGATCTCCCATTTCGGAGAAACGTTCAGGTCCACAGCCGGAAAAAACTGCTGCTCCTGGTCATGCGCCGAGGCGAAGTCGCCCAGCCGTCCGAACGCGCCGTAGTATTCCAATCCGCCGGCAACAAATTTGCTGAAGTTATAGCTGACCTTCACGGCTGGCGAAAACTCCACGCCATCGCCAACGCTTTTTCCGTGAAAAGATCGCTCTAGCGCAGGATTCACCGCCCAGTACCAGCGCCCCATCTGCTTGTCCACAATCGGGCGAATCTCCAGGCTCCAGGTATCCGGCGAAAACCGCGCCTGCTGGTAGCCGATTTCGGTAGAAAGGCTCACTCCCACCGGCCAACCCCAGCGAACGGGCGCGCGCACGCGAGGACGAATATGGTCGCCCACCCATTGCCATCCCTGCCCATCACGAGCGCTGGTGAAGATGTAAAACCCTACCTCCGACCAGCTTGTAAGCCCCTGCGTGATCTCGACGGTCTCATGCTCGGCGTGGTTGGTTGGGTACGTGCCGGCAGCCGTGTAACGAGATCCGGGCAGCGGCTTCGATCCCTCGCCAGTAAAGTTGCTGTGCAACTCCACCATCGTCGTGCGCGGCGCTACGGTCTCCGAGCCATATACCTGAATTTCATAATTGTCCTGCGCCCGTGCGTTCCCGGCTCCAAAACAGAGCAGAGTAAGAAGCACAGCGATAAAAAAATGATTGCGCAAGTGCAATACCTGTTCCCCCTGTCGATCCATAGCAAAATAGCTGCCTCGACCTGGATTGCGCCGAAAGCCCAGGTCGCCACACCCAGCATACCAACCAGGGCGGAATCCGCCCGGCCTGCGCGGCGGCTAACATGCGCCGCCTTATCCGGCGCAAAGCGCGTACGCCTGAGGGTCCCATCGCGCATCCAAACCACTCATGCGTTCAGGAGACGCACCCCATGAGCGGAACAAAAAAATGCGCCCATCCGTCCTGTAGCTGTCAGATTCCCGCCGGGCAAAAATACTGCGGCCAGAAATGCGAATCCGCGGGAAAGTCCACCGAACTCACCTGCCAGTGCGGCCACTCGGACTGCGCCGGACTGAAATAGAAACGCGCGCCTGTATAT
>JBAUHD010000374.1:0-2907 GCA_049680085.1 Acidobacteriaceae bacterium | reverse complement strand
ATGCCGTACATTACGGCGTCGATTATCTTCCAGTTGCTGACGGTGGTGTATCAGCCTCTGGCGAAGCTGCAAAAAGAAGGCGAGCTGGGGCAGAGGAAGATCACGCAATGGACGCGCTATGTCACAGTCCTTCTTGGCGTGGTGCAGTCGCTGGCCATTGCGCTCGCGCTGCAGAGCTCTTCGAGCAACCTGGTTCTGGATCCCGGACCGGCATTCGTGTTTATGACGGTTCTGACGCTGACCGCGGGCACCACGGTGGTGATGTGGCTGGGCGAGCAGATCACCGATCGCGGCGTTGGCAACGGCATGAGTTTGCTGATTTTTGCCGGCATCGTCGTTGGCCTGCCGTCGGGCATCGCGCAATTGGTGGACACGATTCACACGCAGAAGTTCGGATCGTTCACGGTTCCGGCGGTGGCTCTGCTGGTTATCGGAATGCTGGCGGTGGTGGCCTTCATCGTATGGGTGGAGAGCGCGGAGCGGCGGATTCCTGTGCAGTACGCCAAGCGCATCGTGGGACGGCGGCTGATGGGCGGCCAATCGACGCACCTTCCGTTGAAGGTGAACTCCGGCGGCGTGATGCCCATTATTTTCGCGGCGTCGGTGCTGTCGGCTCCGCTGCTGTTTGCGCAGAGCGCGTGGGTGCGCAACAGTGGGCCGCTGTCGCGGGTGTTCAACGCCCTCGCTCCGGGTGAGCCGTGGTACGAGTTCCTGTATGTCGTCTCGATCATCTTTTTCGCGTACTTCTATATTTCGATTGTGTTCCGCCCGGATGACATTGCGGACAACATGCGCAAGTACGGCGGATTCATTCCCGGAATCCGGCCCGGCAAGCGCACTTCGGATTACATCAACGACATTCTGACCCGCATTACGCTGGTGGGCGCGATTTACCTGGTGGTGGTGGCGCTGATTCCGCAGTTGCTGATCAGCGGCATTCATTTGAACCATTTGCCGCTGGTGGGAAGCTTCTTTGAGCATTTGCCGCTCTGGGTCACGAACGGCATGGGCTTTAACTTCTACTTTGGCGGCACCTCGCTGCTGATCGTGGTCGGGGTGGCAATGGACACGGTGAACCAGGTGGAAGCGCAGCTCATCATGCGCCACTATGAAGGTTTCTCCGCGCGCAGCGGACGCACCCGCGGAAGGCGGGCCTGGTAAGTTGGCCTTGACCGCCGCGGACGCGCAGACCGGGAGCCGGGAGGAGGCATTGACCTCGCCCGGCCCCATTCTTTTGCTGGGCGCGCCGGGAGTGGGCAAGGGAACGCAGGCCAAGGCTCTGATGGCGGCCTGGGGGATTCCGCAGATTTCCACCGGAGACCTGCTGCGGGCCAACGTAAGCCAGGGCACGGCGCTGGGTTTGCAGGCGAAGTCGGTTCTGGACCGGGGCGAGTTGGTATCCGACGATCTGGTCAACGAGATGGTGGCCGCACGGCTCACGCACTCTGACACCGCGGCGGGCTACATTCTGGACGGGTATCCGCGCACGCTGGGGCAGGCGGCGTGGGTGGATGGTCACCTGAACGGCAAGGGACCGGCGGCGCTGCTGGTGATTGCTGTGAGCATTGAGGTCGGCTATAATCAATTATTGCGCCGAATTACCGGACGGCGCGCATGCCCGGCCTGCAAGAGCATTTACAACATCTATTTGCAGCAACCCAGGGTCGATGAACTTTGCGACCTGGACGGCACGGCACTCACGCGGCGCTCAGACGACACGGAAGCGGTTTTTGAGGAGCGGATGCGGGCGTATGAAGCCCTGACGGCTCCTGTGGTGGAGCACTATCGTGCGCAGGGGCGCTTTGAGCGGGTGGATGGGGAGCAGCCGGTGGAGATCGTAACGGCGGCGGTAATGAACGCCGTGCGGCGGCTGAGGAGCTAGCGAGCGCGATGGCGATTATGATCAAGACGCCGCAGGAGATCGAGAAGATGCGGCGCAGCGGGCAGGTGGTTCGCGAGGTGCTGGATCATGTCCGGACGTTTGTGAAGGCCGGAGCTTCGACGCAGGATCTCGAAAATGCCGCCGTGGAGAAGATGAAGGAACTGGGCGCAAAGCCGGCGTTCAAAGGGTATCGCGGATATCCTTGTGTGCTTTGCACCTCGGTGAATGAGGAAGTGGTCCACGGGATTCCGTCAGCGAAGCGCGTGTTGAAGGACGGGGACATCGTATCGGTGGATACGGGCGTGATCCTGGACGGCTACTACGGCGATTCGGCGACGACGATTGCGGTCGGCGGGAAGGTTCCGGAGCGGACGAAGAAGCTGCTGGAAGTCACGCGTGTTTCGCTGGAGCGCGGGATTGAAGCCATCAAGCCGGGCGCGACGCTGGGCGATGTGGGCGCGGCGGTGCAGGAAGTGGTGGAAGCCGAGGGTTTCAGCGTGGTCCGGGACTTTGTGGGGCACGGGATTGGGACGCGGCTGCATGAAGACCCGCAGATTCCGAACTACGGAAAGCGCGGGCAGGGCCAGAAGCTGCGTGAAGGCATGGTGCTGGCGATTGAGCCCATGGTGAACGCGGGGAAGCCGGAAGTCCAGGTGCTGAGCGATGGCTGGACGGCGGTAACGCAGGATGGAAGTTTGAGCGCGCACTTTGAACATACGGTCGCGGTGACGGCCCAGGGCGCGGAGATTTTGACGCAGTAGTTGGGCTGGCCCGGAGAGGCCGGCGGATCGGGATGCGGATTGTCGAAGGAAGACGCGATTGAGGTAATGGCAACGGTGCTGGAAACGCTGCCCAATGCCATGTTCAAGGTGGAGCTCGAGAACAAGCACCAGGTTTTGGCGCATGTCTCGGGACGCATGAGAAAGAACTTCATCCGCATTCTTCCGGGAGACCGGGTTGCGATTGAGTTGAGTCCGTACGATCTTTCGCGCGGGCGAATTGTTTACCGCTACAAGTAGCGGTAA
>JBAUHD010000373.1:0-1722 GCA_049680085.1 Acidobacteriaceae bacterium | reverse complement strand
GTTCTGGTGGATTATTTGTGCCGCGTGACAGGCGGGTCGGCGGCGTGCGCGAGTGATGCCGTGGGTTTGCGGTGGGCGGCGATGGATGAGTTGGGCGAAGTTGCCGGGTTTACGCGCGAGGTGATTTTGAAGGCGCGGAAGGTGGCGGAGGCGATGTAGGGAAGTGCAGGTCCCTCCGCTTTGTCATTGCTTCGCAAAGACTCCGGTCGGGATGACAAAATTTGGGACAAGTCTGAAAACTGTCTAGTTGCCCTTCCAGACGTAGGCTCCGGGTTGGGGCAGGCCGATGTGGGCGAGGACGCGGGCGACGAACTGGCGGGCCATTTCTGTTGAGTCGATGGGCTGGTTATAGAAGGCGGGGATGACGGGGAAGATAGTGGCTCCGGCGTCGGCGGCGAGCGCCATGTTGCGCAGATGGATTTTGTTGAAGGGCGTTTCGCGCACGCAGAGCACGAGCGGGCGGCGCTCCTTGAGGCAGACGTCGGCGGCGCGTTCGATGAGGTTTTGCGCGAGGCCGTTGGCGATACCGGCCAGCGTTCCCATGCTGCACGGCAGAACGATCATGCCGTCGGAGGGATAGCTTCCGCTGGCGACGGAGGCGGCGATGTCGCTTTCGGCAAGCTGGTGGATTTTTTCTGACGGCTTGCCGAGGAGCTTTTCGGCGAGGCCGTTGCGCCCGCTGATATGCATCTCTTCGGCGAGGACACGCAGGGAATTTTCCGAGGGAATGAAGTTCACGCGCTCGACACGCGCGTCTTCTTCGAGGGCTTGCAAGAGAAGCTGTCCGAAGATGGCTCCGCTGGCTCCGGTCATGGCGACGGTCAGATTCATAGCAGGGCGCCGCATTCCCATGGCGGCTCAAAGAGTCATTTTCTCATTGTGGCGGCGATCATGCGCTGGAGAACGGCGCGGCGGGTGCGGGCGGCTTCTTCCATAGTTTGCGGACCGATCGAAAAAGCCATCGCGCGGCCAGGAAAGCGCAAAGCACGAGTGCGGCGGCAATGGCGGCCGCAACCCATGGATGGCGCGTGGTGAGCCAGGTGATGCCGACGGCGACGGCGTCTTCGCCGGTGCTGAGGGCGATGTTGGAGAAAGGTTCGGGGCTGGCGGTCACGGCGGCGCGGAGGGCGGTCTTCGATCCATGCGCGGCGAAGGCAATGGCGGCTCCCGCGAGGGTGGCGAGCAATTGCATTTCCGGCGACAGATGGGAGCTGGCCTGATACGCGATCAGGGCGGCGACAGGGATCCGGATGAAGGTGTGCAGGCCGTTCCAGATGAGGTCGAAGCCGGGGATTTTGTCGGCGACGAATTCCACCGCGAACATGGCGGCGCTGACACCAATTACCGGCCAGGTTCCGAGAACTTCAAGCCCCGGAGGGAGGGTGACCCAATGAGCATGGGTGAGCAGGCCGAGCGTGAGGATGGTGGCGTAAACATTCAGACCCGCCGCAAAGCTGGCGGCAATGACCAGCGCGGCGATGTTGGCCGGAGTGAAGGTGGTCATGCGGAGTGTCCCCCACACAAGCAAAAGACGCTTGTGTGGGCCACCCGTCGAAGGATGGCCCTACCGAAGCAATCCATTATGCGCCCGCGAATGCGCGGGACGCCACCAGCTTAAGGTTGGTTCAGCACGCGGTCAAAGATGGCGTCGACGTTGCCGAGTTGCCGGTTGAGGTCGAAGGCGCGGGCTAGCTTTTCCGGGGCGAGGCGGCTGGTGATTTC